>NZ_JBEOMB010000005.1:0-156756 GCF_046000175.1 Rhodoplanes sp. SY1 | reverse complement strand
TCCATGCCGAGGACCGGCTGACCGTGGCGCTCGGCGTCAAGGATCTCGTTATCGTCACGACGCCCGACGCCGTGCTGGTGCTGCCGCGCGCGCGCGCCGAGGACGTCAAGGGCGCGGTCGCGGCGCTCAAGCAGCAGGGGCGCGGCGAGGCGACGGCGCACCGGCTGTGCCATCGCCCGTGGGGCCATTACGACTCGCTCGACCGCGGCGAACGTTATCAGGTGAAGCGCATCGTCGTGTCGCCGGGCGCCCAGCTCTCGCTGCAGCGGCACTATCACCGGGCCGAGCACTGGGTGGTGGTGCGCGGCACCGCCGAGGTGACGACCGGCGAAATGTGCAAGATGGTGCACGAGAACGAGTCGATCTACATCCCGATCGGCACGGTCCACCGCCTCGCCAATCCGGGCAAGATCCCGCTCGAGCTGATCGAGGTGCAGACCGGCAGCTATCTGGGCGAGGACGACATCGTCCGGCTCGAGGACGTCTATCGGCGCGAATGAGAGCGGTACGTCCCCTCTGCCCGTCACCCTGTGTCGCTCGACCGCAGGTCGAGCCGCGGCAAGTCTTGTCCGACTTGCCGACTTTACATTCCGATCTCGGGCAAGCCCGAGATCGGGTGGGCGACGGCCCGGACCGCATCCTTCGAGGCTCGGCTTCGCCGGGCACCTCGGGATGACGGGTCGAGGTTCTGGCGCGACGTTTTCAGATCGCCCCGAAGAAGGCGGCGCCGACGATCGCGCCGAGCACCAGGCTGCGCGGATCCTTCAGGGCGAACACGACCGGGTCGTCGGCGAGCTCGCCGCGCTGGGCGAGAAGCCAGACCCGCTGCAGCCACAGGGCCATCAGCACCGGCACGGCGTAGAGCCAGGCGGAGTGCCGGTAGAAGCCGGACGGCGCCGCGTCGTTGGCGAGGTAGAGCAGCATGATGACCAGCGAGAACAGGCCGGCGCCGACCCCGAAGGTGAGCGTCAGCGGCCAGTCGTCGCCGCGATAGCCCCGCCCGGCGATCTCGCGCGTGTCGGCCCGGAAGGCGCGGATCACCTCGCCGTGGCGCTTGGCGAGCGCCAGCGACACGAAGAAGGCGAGTGCGAAGGAGAGGAGCCAGGGCGACTGCGCGATGCCGAGCACGGCGGCGCCCATCGCGACGCGCAGCGTGAACAGGCTGCCGATGACGAACACGTCGGTGAGCGGCTCGCGCTTCAGCGCCATCGTGTAGGCCGTGGTCAGCGCGAGATAGAGCAGCAGCAGCAGCGCGAAGGGGAGCGACAGGAGCGCGGCGGCGACCAGCGCGGCCGCGATCATCACGGGTGCCGCCACGAGGCCGAGCGACAGCGGCAGCGCGCCGCTCGCGAACGGCCGGCGCCGCTTGGTCGGGTGCTTGCGGTCGGCCCCGAGGTCGGAGATGTCGTTGAGCAGATAGGTGCCGGACACCAGGAGCGACAACACCAGGAATCCGGCGATCGCGGTCAGGACCTTGTGCGGGTCGTCGAACACGTGGCCGACGAACAGCGGCACGAACAGCAGGATGTTCTTGGACCACTGGTGGACCCGCATCGCCTCGAGCCAGATGCGGAGGCCCGGCCGCGGCCGCGACAGCGTGGCGAGCACGGGCGTGCCGCAGCGCTCGACCTCGGCCGCGACGCGGCGGGGCACGTCGCACAGCACCGCGCCGGCCGCGGACGCGAACAGCGGCAGGTCGGCCGGGCTGTCGCCGGCATAGAGGAAGCCGTCGGGAAAGCGCTCGCGCAGATGGACGAGCTTCGCCGGGCCTTTCAGGTTGCGCACGCCGTCGCTGCCGGTGGCGCTGTCGAACAGGCCGAGCGCCGTGGCGACGCCGTCGGCGACGGCCTGGTCGGCCGCCGTGACGAGATGCACGGCGCGGCCGCGCGCCCGCTCGGTGCGCAGGAGTGCGACGAGCTCGGCCCGCCACGGCATGTCAGCGAGCTCGAGCAGCGCCTGGCCGGCGAGCCGCCGCTTGAAGGCGGCGCGATCGTGCAGGCCGAGCAGCGCCTTCGCGGCGGCGCTCGGGCTCCGAAACAGCACCACGCTGAAGCATTCGAGCAGCGTGTCGCCGAGCAGCAGCGTGCCGTCGAGATCGACGACCAGCGGAACGGCGATGTCGGCCGCGAGGCCGTCGATGGCGAGGCCGTCGATGGCGAGGCGGTCGGCGGGAGGTGCAGGCATGGCGGCGTCCGGCGATCGGTCCGGGTGTCGCCCGGCATGGCCCGCATAGCACGATCCCGTTAAGGGCGCGTAGAGCCGGCCGCCCGTGGCCGCCCGCGGTCAGACCGCGAGCCGCGCCGGCGCCTCGCGGGCCAGCAGGCCGTCATGAATGTCCTGCAGGGTCCGGCGGATGTCGTGCCTGATGGACCAGCCGGGATAGCGCGCCTGGAATCGCCGCAGGTCGCTGACGTACCAGACGTGGTCGCCGATCCGGGCCTCCGGCTCGTAGCGCCAAGCGAGGCGGCGTCCGGCAATCTCCTCGCACAGGGCGATCGCCTCCAGCATCGAGCAGTTCGCGGCGCGGCCGCCCCCGATGTTGAACACCTCGCCGCGGGGCGGATCGCGCCACACCGCGTCGAACGCCGCGATCAGGTCGGCCGAGTGGATGTTGTCGCGCACCTGCTTGGCCTTGTGGCCGAACACCGTGTAGGGCCGACCGCTCAGCGTGCATTTCATCAGATAGGCGAGAAAGCCGTGGAGCTGGGTGCCGGAATGGTTCGGCCCGGTCAGGCAGCCGCCGCGGAACACGGCGGTCTTCAGCCCGAAGTACCGGCCGTACTCCTGCACGAGCACGTCGGCCGCGACCTTGGAGGCGCCGAACAGGCTGTGGGTCGACTGGTCGAGCGTCATGCTCTCGTCGATGCCGTGGGCCGCGAAGGGATGCGAGGG
Organism: Rhodoplanes sp. SY1; assembly: GCF_046000175.1. Classification (NCBI taxonomy): domain Bacteria; kingdom Pseudomonadati; phylum Pseudomonadota; class Alphaproteobacteria; order Hyphomicrobiales; family Nitrobacteraceae; genus Rhodoplanes; species Rhodoplanes sp. SY1. The sequence goes on along the minus strand of NZ_JBEOMB010000005.1, from coordinate 153,864 downwards.
GTCGAGCTCGAAGCGCGTCTCGGTCTCGATCAGCGGCAGCCGGTTGGGCGTGTCGCCATAGACCTTGTTGGTCGAGGTGAAGACGAGCACGGCGTCCGGCGCGTGCTTTCGCATCGCCTCGAGCAGAACCAGGGTCCCGTTGGCGTTGATGGTGAAGTCGGCGCGCGGATCGCGGGCCGCCCAGTCATGCGAGGGCTGTGCGGCGGTGTGGACGATCAGGGTCAGGGCGCGACCGTAGGCCGAGACGATCCGATCCACGGCGCTCTCGTCGCGAATGTCGACGTCGTGGTGACGGTAGTTTTTCAGGCGCTCCGACAGTTGCGCCGACAGCCAGCGGGTCGACGCCTCGGCGCCGAACAGCTTGGCGCGCATGTCGTTGTCGATGCCGACGATCCGGTCGAAGAGGCTGCCGAAGTGGAGAACCGATTCGCTGCCGACCAAGCCGCCCGAGCCTGTTACAAGCGCGACCGTCATCCACCCGTCTCCCGACCGGTCGGCCATCCGCCGACCTTCGGAGAAGCGAGAGATCCAGAATACGTTCCCGGGCGGCCGCCTCGGCGTCGCGAGGGAGAGAGCCGGGAAAGCAGCGGGCTCGGACGCGCGGCCGCTTTATTTCGCGCGCGGATGGAACCATAGCGCCCCTCGACCGTTGAATACGATCATCGGCCACGACCTTCCTGGGCGCCGATGGCTGAGAGAGGCTTGTGCTCCCGCCCGTTCGGTGGAACGGAGCACGGCCATGGACGAGCAGACCCGCGGTGGGTGCCGCGGCCTCGACGGCGATGGAGCCTCGGGTGCCGCGCTTCTACCCGTCGGTCCGACCTGCGACCGATCGGCCTCCGTCCCGAACGATTCGGTTCCGGACGTTTCGGTGCCCGACCATTCGATCCCGAAAGCCACAGCGCCGTCGCCCGTCACCTCGCGAGCAGCCGTCGCCAAGGTCTTGTCGCGCTTCAAGCCCGGCACGCGGCAGGCGCGTCAGGTCGCGATGCGCACCACGTCGGCAGCCGCCTGCACCGAATCGCGCGTGCTGATCGACGGTGCGGCCGAGCGCGTGTCGAGCTCCGACCGCGCCTGCGAGACGCACCGGGAGCAAATCTCCAAGAGCCGGGACACCATCGCGCAGACCCGTGCCCTGATCCGCCGACTCGCCAAGCTTCGCGAGCGCTGACCGTGAGGCGCACCGCGTCGTCCGCAGACGCGGCGCGCGCGTCTAGCCGGCCGCCTGCATCAGCTTGAGACGGGCGCGCAGCGCCTCCCGGATGTGGGCGCGGGCGGCCTGCTCGGCGGCGTCGGGATCGCGCGCCGCGATGGCGGCGACGATCGCGGCGTGCTCGGCGATCGCGACCTCCGGCCGTCCGCCGACGCTGAACGTCGTCGGCCCCAGCACCGCGATGGCATCCTGCATCTCGCGCAAGGCCCCGTCGAGGAAGCGGTTGCGCGCCGCCCGCACGATGGCCTCGTGCAGCGCGCGGTTGAGCCGCGCCATCTTGCCCGGGTCGTCGGTCGCCGCGGCGAAGCTCTCGGCCAGATCCCGCAGCATGTCGATCTCCGGCGCGGTCGCCTGGCCGGCAGCGAGGCGGGCGCCGGCGCCTTCGAGAATCTCCCGCATGGCGTAGAGCTCCAGCACCTCGCCGGCGTCGGGCCGGCGCACGACGAGGCCGCGGCCGCCGGCGTGCTGGACGAGCCCCTTGGCGAGCAGCCGGCCGAGCGCCTCGCGCACCGGGGTTCGGCTGACCGCGAGCTTTTCCGCCACCTCGTCCTCGACGATGCGGTCGCCGGGTCGATAGACGCCGTCGCGCAGCGCCGCGCACAGCGCCCGGAACACGGCTTCGCCGAGCGGCGCGGAACCGCGGTCGAGAGCGGTGCGGTCCAGCGCCGGACGCGCCGGACCGGTCGCGCTTCCCGCCGCCTGGCCCTCCGGCCGCCTGTCTCGCGCCGCTGCCGACTTCACTTCTGCCGACTTGGATCGCGCCACGTCCACCTCCACGCGCATCGCCCCTCGCGACTCGCCGCCGCCATTCCAGCATCGCGCATCGTGGTTGACGACGGCGTGCTATCGTATTTTATTGTATACGATCGGATTCGAAAGCGTCGAGCCCCGTGAAGGGCGGGTCCGGACGAGGAGCGGAGCGATGAGCGAGTTGCCGTCGAGCGTGGACGTGGTGGTGGTGGGCGGCGGCAACGCGGCGTTCTGCGCGGCGCTGGCGGCGGCCGAGAAGGGCGTCTCGGTGCTGGTGCTGGAGCGCGCCCCGGAGGACGAGGCCGGGGGCAACTCGCGCTTCACGGCGGGCGCGTTCCGCTGCGTCTACGACGGCGTCGAGGACCTGCGGGCGCTGATGCCCGACCTCACCGACCAGGAGGTCGCGGTCACCGACTTCGGCACCTACACGGCCGACACGTTCTTCGATGACATGGGCCGCGTCACCGAGTACCGGACCGACCCGGACCTCTGCGAGCTCCTGGTGACGCGGAGCCGTGAGACGATGCTGTGGATGCGCGGCAAGGGCGTGCGGTTCGCGCCGATCTACGGTCGCCAGGCCTACAAGGTCGACGGCCGCTTCAAGTTCTGGGGCGGCCTGGCGGTCGAGGCCTGGGGCGGCGGACCGGGGCTGGTCGAGGCGCTGACCACGGCGGCCCGCAAGGCCGGCATTCAGGTCGTCTACGAGGCGCGCGCGATGGCGCTGATCGCCGACGACGACGGCGTCAAGGGCGTGCGCGTCCGTCACCAGGGCAGGACCCGCGAGGTCGCCGCCAAGGCCGTGGTGCTCGCCGCCGGCGGTTTTCAGGCCAACACCGAATGGCGCACCCGCTATCTCGGCCCGACCTGGGAGCTCGCGAAAATCCGCGGCACCCGCTTCAACACCGGCGACGGCATCGAGATGGCCCTGAAGGTCGGCGCCATGGCGACCGGCAACTGGTCGGGCTCTCACGCGGTCGGCTGGGACCGCAACGCGCCGGAGTTCGGCGACCTCGCGGTCGGCGACAATTTCCAGAAGCACTCTTATCCGTGGGGCATCATGCTCAACGCGAACGGCGAGCGCTTCGTCGACGAGGGCGCCGACTTCCGCAACTACACCTACGCGAAGTACGGCCGCGTGATCCTGATGCAGCCGGGTCAGTTCGCCTGGCAGGTGTTCGACGCCAAGATCATCCCGATGCTGCGCGACGAGTACCGCATCAAGCAGGTGACGAAGGTGCGGGCCGACACGCTCGAGGAGCTGGTGCAGAAGCTCGATGACGTGAACGCAGACAAGGCGCTGGCGACCATAAAAGCCTACAACGCCGCCGTGATGACCGACGTGCCGTTCGATCCGAACGTCAAGGACGGCCGCGGCACGCGCGGCCTCGCCGTCGACAAGACCAACTGGGCCAACACGATCGACACGCCGCCCTTCGAGGCCTTCGCGGTGACCTGCGGCATCACCTTCACGTTCGGCGGCCTGAAGGTCGACACGTCCGCGCAGGTGATCGACACCGACGGCCGCGTCATTCCGGGGCTGTGCGCCGCCGGCGAGCTGGTCGGCGGCCTGTTCTATTTCAACTACCCGGGCGGCACCGGCCTGATGGCCGGCTCGGTGTTCGGCCGCATCGCCGGCGACAGCGCCGGCGCGCGTGCGGCGGCGATGTGACACTCAGCTGCGGGTGGTGGCTGCGGAGAGGCGGCCGACGTGATCAGATCGGTGACGGTGCTGTGCGCTCTCGTGACGTGGTCCGACGGACGTCGCCTCACACTCCGCACATTCCCGCGAAAGCGGGAATCCAGGGGCCAAACGTGTTGACCTTCGTTCGTCCCCGCCTTCGCGTGGACGAACGAAGGTCGAGTCCGATTCAGGGCCACCAAAACTCGTTCTGATACGACGACGCAAAAAGGGCGGGCTTTCGCCCGCCCCTCGCGTGATCAGGACGCGGTCCTGATCAGCACTGGCTGTAGTCGAGCCGATAGGCGCCGCGCACCGGGCAGTTGCTGCGGCCCCAGCCCCAGCTGTTGCCCCAACCGCCGCCCCAACCGACCGAGCGGTAGCCCGGCGCATAGGCGTAGCCGTTGTAGCCGGGGGCGTAGGCGTATCCGGAATAGGCCGGCGCGTAGCCGTAACTCGGCGCGTAACCCCACGACGAATACGTGTAGGTCGGGCCGTAGGCGTATCCCGGCGCATAGGCGTAGCCGGGCCCGCCATAGTAGCCGCCGTAATAGCCGCTGCGGTAATAGCCGCGATTCGCGCTCGCCGCGGCGGCTCCGATGATGGCGCCGGCGGCCAGCCCGACACCGGCGGCGGCGAGGAAGCGCCCCTTGCGGGCCTCGGCGGCGGTCGACGTCAAGGCGAGGGCGCCCGCCAGAGCGAGGGCCGCGGCCGTCTTCGTGGTCGAGAGGTGCATGATCAGCTCCTGCGCGTTGCCCCACGGGGCCGGCGGTGCTCGCCTGCCTGCCCGTGCGATACCGGATCAATGCAGATCGTCGGTCCGCGTTCCGGCCGACACGTCGCGCGCGACCGCCGGGGGATCGGCCGCTGCGCCTCGATTGGTCGCGCGAGCGGGACGTCCGGTTCGTGCGCGAGATCACAAGCGCGTGCGCAGGATGTGTCGCGAGGCTCGGATCAGGCCGGGGCGGAGAGGGGGCCGAGCGCGACCGACTGTTCGTCGAGCGCTACGGTCTTGATCAGCGCGAACACCGGCCGGCCCGGCGCGAGCCCGAGCTCGGCCAGCGCCTTGCGGGTGGCCGAGGCGAGCACATGGCCGTGGCCGTCGAGATCGACCGTGACGGTGGCGAGCGGACCCGTGTCGGTGTCGATGCGCGCCACGAGGCCGTGCAGCACGGTGCGCACGCTCGAGCCCGTCGGTCGCGCGGTCGCGAGCGTCACGTCGGTCGCCCTGATCACGACCCGGCAATCCCGACCCGGCGGGCCGGCCCGGCCGGCCAGCCAGATGGTGCCGGCCGGATGGGCGATCTCGGCGAGGCCCCAGGTCTCGTCGAAGCCGCTGACCCGGGCGGTGACGAAGGAGGCGCGGCGGAAACGGCTCTCGCCGGCCTGCGCGGCGCCGTCGCCGAACACGTCCTCGACGCTGCCGGCCGCGGCGACGCGCCCCTGCGCCAGCACGACGACCCGGGCGGCGAGCCGCGCCACCTCCTCGACCGCGTGCGACACGTAGACGATCGGGATGCCGAACTCGTCGCGCAGCCGCTCGATCAGCGGCAGGATCTCCTGCTTGCGCTCGGCGTCGAGCGCGGCGAGCGGCTCGTCCATCAAGAGGAGGCGCGGCGAGGAGACCAGCGCCCGGCCGATGGCGACGCGCTGCTTCTCGCCGCCCGACAGGCGGCCGGGCCGGCGGTCGAGCAGATGGCCGATGCCGAGCGTCTCGACCACCGGATCGAGGGCGACGCGGCGCTCGGCCTGCGGCGCGAACCAGCGGCCGAACAGGAGATTGTGCTTCACGCTGAGATGCGGGAAGAGCTGCGCGTCCTGGAACACCAGGCCGATGCGGCGCCGATGCGCCGGCACGAAGGTGCGGCTCGCGGTGTCGACCAGTGCGCGACCGTCGAGCGCGATCGTGCCGTGGTCGGGCCGGGTCAGGCCGGCGATCAGCCCGATGGTCGCGCTCTTGCCCGAGCCCGACGGCCCGAACAGCGCCACGACGCCACCGTCGCTCTCGAAGGCGATGTCGAGATCGAACGCGCCGAGTTTCTTTGTCAGCTCGACCCGGATCATGGGCCGCCCCACGCGCTCGACTTCGTCATGCCCGGCCTTGTGCCGGGCATCCACGTCTTTGCGACATGTCGGGAGCTGTTTCGTGGATGGCCGGGACGAGCCCGGCCATGACGACGGTGGAGGCGAGCGACCCGGATCATCAGAACTGCGCCAGCTTGCGGTGAGCGAGGCGCTGCACGACCTCGGAGAGGGTCAGGGCGGCGAGCGCGATGACGATCGACACGACGGTGAGACGGAGCGCCGCGGCGTCGCCGCTCGGCGTCTGGGTCAGGCTGTAGATCGCCGCCGAGATGGTCTGCGTCTCGCCTGGAATGTTGGAGACGAACGTGATGGTCGCGCCGAACTCGCCGAGCGCCTTGGCGAAGCACAGGATCGAGCCGACGATCACGCCCGGCAAGGCGAGCGGCAGCGTCACCAGCACGAAGGTCCAGGCCCGGCTGGCGCCGAGCGTGCCGGCGGCATTCTCGAGGCGCTGGTCGATCGCCTCGATCGACAGACGGATCGCCCGCACCATCAGCGGGAAGCCCATCACGGCGCAGGCGAGCGCCGCGCCGGTCCAGCGGAACGAGAAGACGATGCCGAAATTCTCCGCCAGGAACGCGCCGATCGGTCCGCGCCGACCGAACAGCAGGAGCAGCACGTAGCCGGTGACCACCGGCGGCAGCACCAGCGGAAGATGCACGAAGCCGTCGAGCAGCACCTTGCCGGGAAACCGCCAGCGCGCCAGCCCATAGGCGACGAAGATGCCGAGCGGCAGGCTGGCGAGCGTCGCGACGACGGCGATCCGCAGCGACAGGTGGACGGCGGTGAGCTCCTCGGGCGTCAGGTCCATCATGGCCGGGGGAGCGCCCCGTGGTCGCTCGCCCGGAGGGCCGCGCTGCTCGATATCGTGGTCATCACGCTCGTCCGTCGCGCGTGCCGCGACCGCGACACGCCTGTCATGCTGTAGCGCAGCGAATATAGCGGCGCGGCCGCGCCGCTGCCAAGGGCGCGGCGCGCCGCGACACGAACAGCCTCGTGTCCCGGGCGCGGCGCGACGCGCCGTGACCCCGGGACCCAGGGGCGATCCGGCGAGGCGCTTGCCGTGCCGATCGTGGTGTGGCCCTGGGCCCCGGCTCTGCGGCGCATCAGGCCTTCAGCCTGATGCGCCTTGTCCGGGGCACGAGGCGAGACGTCTCACCCGCGCGTCCTGGCGATGTAGCCGGTCGGCACGGCAGTCGTGTATTTCAGCTCCTCCATGGCGATGGCGGAGGAGACGTCGGCGAGCTCGACGCGGTCGATCATCCGCTTGTAGACGGCGTCGTAGGCGTCGATGTCGGGAACCACGATCCGCAGCAGATAGTCGACGTCGCCGGTGAGCCGCCACACCTCGACGATCTCCGGGATGTCGGCGATCATCCGCCGGAAGTCGTCGACCCATTCCAGCGCGTGGCGGGTGGTCCGCACCGAGACGAACAGCGTCATCGGCACGTTGACCTTGCGGCGATCGACCAGCGCGACCCGGCGTTGAATGACCCCGTCGTCCTCCAGCTTCTTGATGCGTCGCCAGCACGGCGCCGTGGACAGGCCGACCTGCTCGGCGACCTCGGCGATCGGCAGCGTCGCGTCGCCCTGCAGGAGATCGAGTATTTTCTGGTCGATTCGATCCATGGAATGCCTATTTCGCGTGCAGACCTAAACTTGGAATCTGATTTCTTTTACCACGCAAGATGCAATATGCCGTTGCCATTTCTGTCCGCCGCAGCGCATCACTTTGCGAACCGAATGCGCCCGGTCGCGCCTACACTCCTCGGGTCATACGCAATGCGAGGAGGCGGTCGTGCACACCATCGGGCTGATCGGAGGCATGAGCTGGGAGAGCACCGCGGTGTACTACCGGCGGATCAACGAGCAGGTGCGCGAGCGCCTCGGCGGGCTGCACTCGGCCGACGTGCTGATGCGCTCGGTCGACTTCGACGGCATCGTCGCCCTGCAGCGTGCCGGTGACTGGACGCAGGCCGCCGCCGTTCTGGCCGGAATCGGCCGTGACCTCGAGAAGGCGGGCGCCGGCTGTCTGCTGATCTGCACCAACACCATGCACAAGCTCGCCGACGAGGTGCAGCGCGCCGTCTCGGTGCCGCTCCTCCACATCGTCGACGCCACCGCGGCGCCCCTGAAGGAGAAGCGGATCAGCAAGCCGCTGCTCCTCGCCACCCGCTTCACCATGGAGGAGGAGTTCTATCGCGCCCGCCTGCGCCACCGCTTCGGCATCGAGGCGATGGTGCCGGAGACCTCGGACGAGCGCGGCATGGTGCACGACGTTATCTTCGGCGAGCTGTGCTGCGGCGTCGTGAAGGACTCGTCCCGCGAGGCCTATCGGGCCGTGATCGCGCGCGGCAAGGCGCGCGGCGCCGACGCCGTGATCCTCGGCTGCACCGAGATCGGCCTCCTGATCGGCCAGGACGACACCGACCTGCCGGTGTTCGATTCGACCTTCCTGCACGCCGACGCGGCCGTCGACTTCGCACTCGCGAAGAGCGCAGCCCTGGTTGCCTAGCGCCGGGGCCCGGTTCACAGTCGAGACATGACCCCCGCACCCGCCTCCCGACGCTTTCCTTCGCTCTGCCACTGGGGCGCCTTCACGGCGACGGTCGAGAACGGCCGTCTCGTCGGCTGCACGCCCTTTCCACGCGATCCGGCGCCGTCGCCCATGCTGGCGGCGCTGCCTGCCATGGTGCACTCGCCGCTGCGCATCGCGCGGCCGGCGGTGCGCGACGGATGGCGCGAGGGAAAGCCGCGCACCGGCCACGACGCGTTCCGCGAAGTCTCCTGGGACGAGGCGCTCGATCTCGTCGCCGGCGAGCTGACCCGGGTGCGCGCCGCGCACGGGCCGACCGCCGTGTTCGGCGGCTCCTACGGCTGGTCGTCGGCGGGGCGCGTGCATCACGCCCGCACGCTGGTGCGGCGGTTTCTCGCGCTCGGCGGCGGCTTCGTCGATCAGATCGCCAACTACTCGTTCGGCGCCGCCCAGACGCTGCTGCCGCACATCCTCGGCACCTTCCAGCCGGTGACGGGCCGCGCCACCGACTGGCCGAGCGTCATCGCCAACGCGAAGCTGATGATCGCCTTCGGCGGCCTCGCGCTGAAGAACAGCCAGGTCGGCTCGGGCGGCGTCGGCGCGCACGACACCGAGACCTGGCTGCGCCGCGCCCGCGCGGCCGGCCTCGCCTTCGTCAATGTCAGCCCCGTGAAGGCCGACGCGCCGGAGTTCCTCGACGCCGAGTGGATTCCGATCCGGCCCAACACCGACGTCGTGCTGATGCTCGGCATGGCGCATGTGCTCTTGTCCGAAGGCCGCCACGACACGGCGTTCCTGGAGCGCTACTGCGCCGGCTTCGATCGCTTCGCCGACTATCTGACGGGCAAAACCGACGGCACGGCGAAAACGCCCGAATGGGCCGAGGCGATCTGCGGCGTGCCGGCGCAGACAATCCGCGAGCTGGCGCGACGCGCCGCGAGCGTTCCGACCTACATGACGGCGACCTGGTCGCTGCAGCGCGCCCACCACGGCGAGCAGCCCTATTGGGGGCTGATCACGCTCGCCGCCATGCTGGGCGGCATCGGCCTGCCGGGGCAGGGATTCGGCTTCGGCCACGGCTCGATCCACGGGCCCGGCCTGCCGCGCCTGTCGCTGCCGGGACCCGAGGTGCCGCCGCCGCCGAACCCGGCGAGGTGCGCGATCCCGGTCGCCCGCATCGCCGACATGCTGCTCGATCCCGGCGGCACCTACGAGTTCGACGGCCAGCGACTCACCTATCCGGACATCCGGCTCGTTTATTGGGCGGGCGGCAATCCGTTCCATCATCATCAGGATCTGAACCGGCTGCAGCGCGCCTTCCAGAAGCCCGAGACCGTGATCGTGCACGAGAGCTGGTGGACGCCGACGGCGCGCCACGCCGACATCGTGCTGCCGGCGACGACGACGCTCGAGCGCAACGACGTCGGCGGCACCTCGCGCGACCCGTTCGTGTTCGCCATGCACCAGGCGATCGCACCGGTGGGCGAGGCGCGAAACGACATCGACATCTTCGCGGCGCTGGCCGAAAGGCTCGGCTACGCCGAGGCGTTCACGCAAGGCCGTGACGAGATGGAATGGTGCCGGCTCGTCTATCAGGGCATCCGCGACGGCGCCGCGAAAAAGGGCATCGATCTGCCCTCGTTCCAGCAGTTCTGGGCCGAGGGCGTGATCGAGCTTCCGGCGCCCGAACGTGATTACGTGCTGATGGAGGAGTTCCGCGCCGACCCGGTCGCGCATCGCCTCGGAACGCCCTCCGGCAAGATCGAGATCTCGTCCGCCGTGGTGTAGACGTTCGGTTACGACGACGCGCCGTCGCATCCGGCCTGGCTGCCGCCGGCCGAATGGCTCGGCGCCGCCGAGGCGCAGCGCTTCCCGTTGCATCTGCTCACCAACCAGCCGGTGCGCCGCCTGCACAGCCAGACCGACCCGGGGCCGGTCTCGGTCGCCGGAAAAATCCTCGGCCGCGAGGCGATCCGGCTGGCGCCCGACGACGCGGCCGCCCGCGGCCTGCGCGACGGCGACATCGTGCGCGTCTTCAATGCGCGCGGCGCCTGTCTCGCCGGCGTGGTGATCGATGCCGGCCTCGCCGCGCACGTCGCCGTGATGCCGACCGGCGCCTGGTTCGATCCGTCGCCCGCCGGCAACGGCCTCGACGTCCACGGCAACCCCAACGTGTTGACCCCGGACATCGGCACGTCCCGCCTCACGCAGGGGTCGAGTGCCCAGTCCACGCTCGTCGAGGTGGAGAAATTCGTCGGCGCATTGCCGCCGATCCGGGCTTTCGACCCGCCCTCCCTTGCGCGCGACCCCGCGCCGGTGTGAAACCACCGCCAACTCGCTTCTTCGCGGAGACCCAAATGGCCAAGACCAAGCTCGCCGGCTCCTTCGTGGCGCTGATCACCCCGTTCAACAAGGACGGCACCGTCGACTTCGCGGCGTTCCGCACGCTCCTGAAGTTCCACGAGGACAACGGCACGGCCGCGATCCTGATCATGGGCTCCACCGGCGAGGTCTCGATGCTGTCGCCGGAGGAGAGAAAGGCCATCATCGTCGAGACGGCGAAGATGAAGACGGCGAAGATGCCGATCTTCTTCGGCTGCACGGGCAACAACACCGAGTCGACGATCGCGATGGTGAAGTTCGCCAAGGACAGCGGCGCCGACGGCGCGATCCTGGCCGCGCCCGCCTATATCTGCGCGCCCGAGGACGACATCGAGCGCTTCTTCCTCGAGGTCGCCGACGCCACCGACCTGCCGCTCGGCATCTACAACAACCCGCCGCGGGTGAAGAGCGACCTGCACTGGGATCACCTGCTGCGCATCTTCAAGCACCCGAACTACGTGGTGCACAAGGAGTCGACCGGTCGCGTCGGCCAGGTCGCGCAGGTGCTGGCCGGCCGCCCCGACGTCTCGGTGATGTGCTGCGACAGCCCCAATCTCGGCCTCGTGGTGCCGACCATGAGCCTCGGCGGCCACGGCACCGCGAACATGACCGGCAACCTCGCGCCGCGCGAGATCGCGACGATCTCGACGCCGTGGACCGACTACACGGACGCTACGAACTTCCGCGAGACCTATCTGCGCATGCTGCCGCTGCTGCACTTCACCTACTCGGCCATCAACCCGGTCGCCGTGAAGTCGCTGATGAAGGCGGTCGGCCTGCCGGCCGGCGATCTGCGCAAGCCGCTCACCGGGCTCGCCGCCGATCATCTCGCCCGCGGCCTGCGCATCGTCTCCGAGCTCGGCCTCGACAAGGCCTACGGCTTCGACGTGAAGTCCGTCGCCGCCGTCGCGGCCTGAGGCCGAGGCGTCTCGGAACGGCAGCGGAGGCGGCGCATGGATCTCGGAATTGCGGGCCGCAAGGCGCTGCTGTGCGGCGCGAGCCGCGGGCTCGGCAAGGCGTGCGCCATGGCGCTCGCCCGCGAGGGCGTCGCGGTGACGATCGCGGCGCGCACGCCGGCGACGCTGGAGCAGGCGGCGCAAGACATTCGTGACCAGATTCGTGATCATATTGCTGATCGTGCCGGCGGCAGCGTGACGTGGGTCGCCGCCGACATCACGACCGAGGCGGGACGCGACGCGATTCTCGCCGCGTGTCCCGAGCCCGACATCCTGCTCAACAACGCCGACGGTCCGCTGCCCGGCGACTTCCGCGACTGGCGGCGCGACGACTGGATCGCCGCGCTCGACGCCATGATGCTCGGCCCGATCGAGATGATCAGGCGCACGGTCGACGGCATGATGGAGCGGAGGTTCGGCCGTATCGTCAACATCGTGTCGCGCAGCGTGAAGATCGCGCAGCCGGAGCTCGGCCTGTCGAACGGCGCGCGCTCCGGCCTCGTCGGCTTCGTCGCCGGCATCTCGCGTCAGACCGTGGTCCACAACGTCACCATCAACAATCTTCTGCCCGGAATCTTCGACAGCGACGCGCAGCGTCGTCACATCCGTGGCATGATCGACGACGTCGGCGACCGCTTCGAGCAGGTCTGGCATGCGCGTGCGGCAGCGAACCCGGCGCGTCGTTACGGCGATCCGGAAGAGCTCGGCGCGTATTTTGCTTTTTTGTGCTCGTCGAAGGCCGGGTTCATAACCGGTCAGAACTTGCTGATCGACGGTGGAAGTTATCCCGGGACGTACTGAGTTCAGGTTCCCTGTCGCTCCGACAGACACGAGGACAACATGATACGAAAAGCTCTGGCAGCGTGTGCTGTCGCTCTCTCGACCCTCGCCGGCGTGACGTTCGACGGCGCGGTGCCGTCGGCGCAGGCCCAGCCGCAGGCCTATCCCAACCGCAACATCACGATGGTGGTGCCGTATCCGGCCGGCGGCTCGGTCGACGGCGTCGCCCGCGTGCTCGCCCAGAAGCTCCAGGAGGCGCTCGGCGTCAGCGTCATCGTCGAGAACCGGGCCGGCGGCGCCGGCGGCCTGATCGGCGCCAACACGGTGGCGAAGGCACAGCCGGACGGCTACACGCTGCTCCTGCAGGCGTCGATCCACGTCGTCTCGCCCTTCCTGTTCAAGAACGTGCCCTACGACGTGGTGAAGGACTTCACCCCGATCACCCTGGTCGCGGCCGGGCCGCTGATCGTCAGCACCTCGCCGAACGTTCCGGCGAAGGATCTGAAGGAGTTCTTCGATCTGGTCCGCAAGGACCCGTCGAAATACACCTTCGCGACCTCGAGCTTCGGCTCGGCCGGCCATCTCGCCGTCGAGCTGCTCAAGCGCGAGGCCGGTGTCGACGCGCTGGTCATCGCCTACAAGGGCGCCGGCCCGATGCTGACCGACCTGATGAGCGGCCAGATCCAGCTGATCGCCGATCCGGCGCTCTCCTCGGTGCCGCTCGCCCAGTCCGGCAAGATCAAGGCGCTCGCGGTGACGAGCCTGAAGCGGACCGCCTCGGCGCCCGAGATCCCGACCGTCGCCGAATCCGGCATGAAGCCGCTCGATTTCGTGTCGTGGTACGGCCTGTGGGGCCCGAAGGGGCTGCCGCCCGAGATCACCGCCAAGCTGCAGGAGGTCTCGGTGAAGGTGCTGGGCGAGGCCGACGCCAAGAAGCGCTTCGCCACGCTCGGTTTCGATCCGATCGGCTCGACGAGCGCGGAGTTCGCCAAGTACATCGGCGACGAGATGGCGCGGGCCGAGAAGATCATCAAGGACGCCAACATCAAGACGGACTGAGTTCCTCGACGACGTCTTCGTCCGGGCGCGCGGATCGGCTCCGCGCGCCCGAGTTCGTTCGGAACGCTGCCGCCGCCGGCGCCGCCGCGCCGATCTGATCATGTCGCACCGTCCGTCGTGATCCGCTGCTGCACCCGAACGCCTCCGCGAAACTGGCGCAGGTCTTGCCTCGTGAAAGGTACGCAGATGCCGAGAAGCGACCCGCGTTCGATGGCCGGTCGCGGGGCGGGCGAAGGACGAGGACGACATGTTCAGAAATGCAATGGCGGCTTGCGCGGTTCTCACGGCGCTCGCCGTGTCCGGGCCGGCGACGACGGGCCCGGCGATGGCGGGTCCGAACGGCGACGCCTACCCGGCACGCACCATCACGGTCGTGGTGCCGGTGCCGGCCGGCGGCTCGGTCGACGGCGTCGCCCGCATCCTGGCGCACAAGCTGCAGGAGTCGCTCGGCGTCAGCGTGATCGTCGAGAACCGGGCCGGTGGCGCCGGCGGCACGGTCGGGGCGGGCTCGGTGGCGAAGTCCGCACCGGACGGCTACACGCTGCTGCTGCACGCCTCGCTGCATGTCGGTGCACCGTTCCTGTTCAAGAACGTGCCCTACGACGTGACGAAGGACTTCACCCCGATCACGCTCGTCGCCTCCGGTCCGCTGATCGTCAGCACGGCACCGAACGTGCCGGCGAACACGCTGAAGGAGCTCTTCGATCTCGTCCGCAAGGATCCGAGCAAGTACACGTTCGCGACCTCGGGCTTCGGCGCCGCCGGCCATCTCGCCGTCGAGCTGCTCAAGCACGAGGCGAATGTCGATGCTTTGGTCATCGCCTATCGGGGCGCGACGCCGATGCTCGCCGATCTGATGAGCGGCCAGATCCAGCTCGTCGCCGATCCGATGGTCGCCTCGCTGCCGCTGGTGCAGGCCGGCAAGATCAAGGCGCTCGCCATCACCAGCCTGGAGCGCAGCAAGGCCGCGCCGGACATCCCGACGGTCGCCGAGTCCGGCATGGAGCCGCTCGACTTCGGCTCGTGGTACGGGCTGTGGGCGCCGAAGAACCTGCCGCCCGAGATCACCGCCAAGCTGCAGGAGGTGTCCGCCAAGGTGCTGGCCGACGAGGACACCAAGCGGCGCTTCGCCGTGCTCGGCTTCGAGCCGATCGGCTCCTCCACCGAGGCGTTCAAGACCTTCATCGCCGACGAGACGGCGCGCACCGAGAAGATCATCAAGGACGCGATGATCAAGTCGCAGTGACGTTTCCGGCCGGTCGGCCGGCGGCTGCGCCGGTCGATCGCGCCTTCGACAGAGCTTTCACGAACGCACCGGCCGCGGCGTGCTCGCGGCCGGTGCTCATGTCAACGGTCGCCGCGCTCGCGGCGGCAAGGATGGCTGGTCCGGCGACACGTTTCGTCGGATCGGCGACAGCTTTCGCCGGAACGGCGACAGGACGGACCCATGAACGTTCTCGTGCTCGGGGCAGGGGTGGTCGGAACCGCCTGCGCTCATTATCTCCACCGTGCCGGCCACACCGTCACGGTCGTCGAGCGGCGCAGTGGCGCCGGCCTCGAGACGAGCTTCGGCAATGCCGGCGGCGTGTGCCCGGGCTTCGCCGGCCCGTGGGCCGCGCCCGGCATGCCGATGAAGGGCCTGCGCTGGATGCTGAAGCGCTACGCGCCGCTCGCCATGCGGCCGACGTTCGATCCTTATCAGTACGCCTGGCTCCTGGACTTCGTGCAGAACTGCACGCCCGAGCGCTTCGCCCGTAACAAGGCGCGCATGCAGCGCATCGCGCACTACAGCAAGGCGTGCCTGAAGGATCTGCGCCGCGAGATCGGGATCAAATACGATCACGGCGAGGGCGGCGTGCTGCAGCTCTTCCGCACGGCGGACGAGGTGGCGGGCGGCCGCCGCGCCAGCGCCGTGCTGGAGACGTTCGGCGTCACCCATCAGCTGCTCGATGCCGACGGCGTGCTGGCCGCCGAGCCGGCGCTGGCGCGCTCCAAGATCAGGTTCGTCGGCGGCCTGAACCTGCCGGGCGACGAGACCGGCGACTCGGCGCTGTTCGCGGCGCGGCTCGCGGCGCGCCTGCAGAGCCAAGGCGTCCGTTTCCTGTTCGGCACCAAGATCACGCGCCTGCGGGTCGAGGGGCAGCGGCTGCGCGCCGTCGAGACCGACAAGGGGCCGCTCGAGGCGGATGCCGTCGTCGTCGCGCTCGGCGTCGAGGCGCCGTTCCTGCTGCGCCCGCACGGCATCAACCTGCCGATCTATCCGGTGAAGGGCTACTCCATCACGGTGGATCTGCCGTCTGATCAGGTGGGGCCGCGCTCCGCCGTGATGGACGAGCACACCAAGGTGATGATCACGCGGCTCGGCACGCGGCTGCGCGCCGCCGGCATGGCGGAGGTCGCCGGATACGGTCTCGGCGTTCGCCGCGACGGCATCGAGGCGGTGCGCCGCACCGTGCGGGCCATGTATCCGGATGTGTCGCTGGACGGCGACATCAAGCCGTGGGCCGGCCTGCGGCCGATGACGCCCGACGGGCCGCCTTATCTGGGCGCGACGCCGATCGAGGGCCTCTATCTCGACATCGGCCACGGCTCGAACGGTTGGACGCAGGCCTGCGGCACCGGGAAAATCCTCGCCGACATCGTGTCCGGACGCACCCCGGAGATCGATCTCGACGGCTACGGATTGGTGCGCTGAGACCGGCGTGCCTGCGGCTTGCGCACGATTCGAGATGCCTTCGCCGCAGGCGCGTTGACGCGAGACGTCGCGGAAAGGAATCCGGAAGAGCCCGTAGCAGGGCCTGAAATCCAGATTGTAAATATTTGAATCAAAACGTGTTTACCTGACCTTCTTTTCACGTCGCACGCCCCCGGCCGGCGTGCTAGGGAGGCGCGAGGACAGATTTCGGGGAAGGTGGTCATGGTCGACAGCGCCAAGGGCAGCGCCCAGAAGCCGTTGCGCGTCGGCGTGGTCGGCGTCGGCGTGATGGGATGCAACCACGCGCGCGTGTTCGCCGGCCTGCCGGGCGTGCAACTGGTCGGTGTCGCGGATCCGAGCGTCGGCCAGACCGAGTTCGTCGGCCGCACGCTCGGCTGCGGCACGTTCCCGGACGTCGGCAAGCTGCTCGACTTCGGCGTCGACGCCGTGACCATCGCGGCGCCGACGCATCTGCATCGCGAGGTCGCGCTCACCTGCATCCGGCGCGGCGTCCACGTGCTGGTGGAGAAGCCGATCGCCTCCACGGTGGAGCAGGGCCACGAGATCATCGAGGCGGCGAAGCGCGCCGGCGTGACCCTGATGGTCGGTCATGTCGAGCGCTTCAACCCGGCCGCGCAGTCGCTGAAGGAGGCGATCCGCAACGAGGACATCCTGTCGATCGCCATCACGCGAGTCGGGCCGTTCCCGCCGCGCATGTCGAACGTCGGCATCGTCATCGACCTCGCCGTGCACGACATCGATCTGGTGCGCTGGTTCACCGACTCCGAGATCACCGAGGTGCAGCCGCAACTCTCCAGCGCCAAGGCCGAGCGCGAGGACATCGCGCTCCTGCAGTTCCGCACCGCCTCCGGCGTGCTCGCCCACATCAACACCAACTGGCTGACGCCGTTCAAGGCGCGCACCGTCCAGATCGCCACCAAGCGCAAGTACATCACCGGCGATCTGCTCACCCGGCAGGTGACCGAGTATTTCGGCTTCCAGCCGGACGGCAGCTACTCGATGCGCCACCTCTCGGTCGGCCACGACGAGCCGTTGCGTGCCGAGCTCGGCGCCTTCATCAAGGCGGTGCGCACCGGCACGCGCCCCGCCGTCACCGGCGAGGAGGGCGTCGCCAGCCTCGAGATCGCCATCCGCTGCCTCGAGGTGGGCGGCGAGGCGATCGGCCTGCCGCTCCGCAAGCCGCGCGTGGTGGCGCGCTGAGGCGCGCGCCCGACCCGGCGGCCGGACGTCCACGAGACAGACCCACACGCCATCGCATGCAGGACATCGCATGACCCAGCACGCCCGCCTGCAGCCGCAGCCGATTCCCTTCATCGACGTGGCGGCGCAACGCCGCGCCCTCGGCACCAAGGTCGACGACGCCGTCGCCCGCGTGCTGGCGCATTGTCAGTTCATCCTCGGCCCCGAGGTTCAGCAGCTCGAGGCCGATCTCGCCGCCTTCTGCGGCGCCAGCCACGCCGTCACCTGCGCGAGCGGCACCGACGCGCTCTCGCTCGTGCTGATGGCCAAGGGCATCGGCCCCGGCGACGCGGTGATCTGCCCGTCCTTCACGTTCTGCGCCACGGCCGAGGTGGTGGCGCTGCATCGCGCGACGCCGGTGTTCGCCGACATCGACGAGGCGACCTACAACATCTCGGTCGAGAGCGCCGCCGCCGCGATCGCGAAGGCGAGGTCGCTCGGCCTCGAGCCGCGCGGCATCATCCCGGTCGACCTGTTCGGCCTGCCGGCCGACCACGACGCCATCGCGGCGCTGGCGAAGGCCGAGGGCCTGTTCGTGCTCGACGACGCCGCACAGTCCTTTGGTGCGACCTACAAGGGCCGTCGGCTCGGCGTCGACGGTATGGCGACCGCGACCGCGACGAGCTTCTTTCCCGCGAAGCCGCTCGGCTGCTACGGCGACGGCGGCGCGATCCTCACCGACGATCCGGATCTGGTCGCGACGTTGAAGAGCCTGCGCGTGCACGGGCACGGCTCCGACAAGTACGACAACATCCGCATCGGCCTCACCTCGCGGCTCGACACCGTGCAGGCCGCCGTGCTGATCGAGAAGCTGAAGATCTTTTCCGACGAGATTCTCGCCCGCGATGCCGTCGCGCGCCGCTATGCCGAGGGCCTCGGCGACGTCGTCGGCGTGCCGGTGGTGCCCGAGGGCTACGCCTCGGTGTGGGCCCAGTACACGATCCGGATACCCGCCGGGACGCGCGAAAAATTCGCGGCGGCGCTGCGGGCCGACGGCGTGCCGACCGCGATCTACTATCCGATCCCGCTGCACCGTCAGCTCGCCTACAAGCACTATCCGACCGCCGGCGACGGCCTTCCCGTGTCCGACAAGGTCGCGGCCGAGGTGATCGCGCTGCCGATGCACGCCTATCTGGACGCGGCGTCGCAGGACCGGGTGATCGACGCGGTGCGGCGGGCCGTGAAGGGGTGATCACGACCGAATAGTCGCGTCTCGGTCATTCCGGGGCGGCGCGCAGCGCCGAACCCGGAATCCAGCCGAGACCTCGGAAAACGTGGCTGGATTCCGGGTTCGCACCTGCGGTGCGCCCCGGAATGACGGACAACGGGCCATGCTCGGACGCATCGCGACTGTCGGGGGGCTGACGCTCGTCTCGCGCGTCACCGGCTTCCTGCGCGACATCATGCTGGCCGCGGTGCTCGGCGCCGGCCCGGTCGCCGACGCCTTCTTCGTGGCGCTCCGGCTTCCCAATCACTTCCGCGCCATCTTCGCCGAGGGGGCTTTCAACGCCGCCTTCGTGCCCGCCTATGCCCGCATCGTGAAGCAAGGCGGGGCGGATCCGGCGCGGCTGTTCGCCGATCGCGTCTTCACCATGCTGATGGCGGCCGAAGCCGTGCTGCTCGCACTCGCGCTCGCCTTCACGCCGGCCGTCATCGGCCTCCTGGCGCCGGGCTTCGCGGCCGGCAGCGGGCGATTCGATCTCGCCGTCGAGCTGACCCGCATCACCTTCCCGTATCTGGTGCTGGTCAGCCTCGTCACGCTCTACGGCGGCATGCTCAACGCCGTGCAGCGCTTCGCCTCGCCGGCCGCGGCGCCGGTGCTGCTCAATCTCAGCATGATGGCGACGCTGTCGCTCGCGGCGTTCTTCCCGACCGCCGGCCACGCCGCCGCCTGGGGCGTGCTGATCGCCGGCGTGCTCGAGGTGCTGCTGGTCGGCGCCGACGTGGCGCGCCGCACTGGCCTGCCACGCTTCTCCGGCCTCGCGCTCGACGACGACGTGAAGAGGTTCTTCAAGGCGCTCGGCCCGGCGACGGTCGGCTCCGCCGGCCTGCAGATCGCGATGTTCGCCGACACCATCATCGCGAGCTTCCTGCCGGCCGGCGCGCTCTCGGCGCTCTACTACGCCGATCGGCTCTATCAGCTCCCGGTCGGCGTCATCGGCATCGCGGTCGGCACCGTCGTCCTGCCCGAGATGGCGAGCCGCATCGCCGGCGGCGACGAGGCGGGCGCGCGCGAGGCGCAAAGCCGCGCCGTCGAGCTCGCGCTCCTCCTCTCGGTGCCGTGCCTGGTCGCCTTCCTGCTGCTGCCCGATCTGATCATGCTGGCGCTGTTCTCACGCGGTGCCTTCACGGCCGCCGACGCGGCGGCGGCCGGCGCGACGCTCGCCGCCTACACGGTCGGCCTGTTGCCCTTCGTGCTGATCCGCAGCGTCACGGCGACCTTTCTGGCCCGCGGCGACACCAAGACGCCGGTGAAGGCGCTGCTCGTTTCGGTGGTCGTCAACGTGGCGCTCAAGATCGCCCTGATGGGGCCGCTGTCGCAGGTCGGCCTCGCGCTCGCCACCGCGGTCGGGGCCTGGGTGAACTTCCTGCTCGTCGTCTGGTTCGCCCGCCGCGCCGGCCTGCTCGGCTGGGATGCGCGGCTGATTCGCTCGGTCGCCCGCCTCGCGATCGCCGCCGTGGTGCTGGCCGTGGCGCTCGTCGCCGGCCAGCGTTTCGTCGCCGCGCTGATCGAGCCCGGCCAGATGCTCCGCCACGAGACGTCGCTCGCCGCCCTCGCGCTGATCGGCGCCGCCGCCTACGGCCTCGCCATCGCGGCGCTGTTCGGCCGCCAATGGCTGCGCGGCCTCGCGCGGCGGCGGAAGACGGCAACCCCGCCGGCGCCGCCCGTCGATCCGGCGTGATTTGCTCCGTGTGCCCCGGACAAGGCACATCGGGCCGTAGGCGCGATGTGCCGCAGAGCCGGGGCCCAGGGGCGCCGGGTGGATGCGTTTCGTTCCATCGCTCTGGGTCCCGGGTCGCGGTGCATGGCACCGCGCCCGGGACACGAGGCTTCAGCGCGGCCGCCGATCCGAGCTGATCACGCGCCTGCCAGCCGCTTCGTCACCGCATCGTCCTCGCCGAGCTTCTCGCGGGCGAGGTCGAGCGGGCGCTTGCCGTCCCAGGCGACGATGTCGGTCCGGGCGCCGGCGTCGAGCAGCACGGCGGCGCAGTCCGAGAAGCCGTGCCACAGCGCGTCGTGCAGCGGCGTGTAGCCGTTCGACGGACCCTGATAGTCGAGGTTCACGCCGGGTGCCCGCGCGAGCCGCCGCGTGATCTCGACATGGCCGTTGTAGGTCGCCTTGTGCAGCGGCACGGCGCCGAACACCGGCTCCACCGCGTTGACGTCGGCGCCGGCGTCGATCAGCAGGCCGACCATCTCGGTCAAGCCGTCGCGCGCCGCGACGAGCAGCGCCGTGTGGCCGTCGTCGAAGCCGCCGACCACGGGCCAGCGCCGGTCGACCGCGGCGCCGTCGGCGAGCGCCACCCGCAGCGCGGGCAGGTCTCTCGCCTGGACGGCGCGGATCAGCACCGCCTCGCCCATCGCGGCTCGGTCCCGAGCTTGCCGCTGCGCGATCAGCGCCTCGATGCGGGCGAGCGCCTCGGCGTCGCCGGCGCCCTGACTGACAGTCTTGGCGTAGGCGAGATGGTCGGTCAGCGTGAAGCCGTAATAGCTCGTCGGCGTCAGCCGGCAGTCGCGGCCCAGCAGCAGGGCGACGATCTCGTCCGCCTTGAACCAGATCGCCTCGAACAGCGGCGTGTGGCCCGTCGATGTCGCCTGCAGGTCGACCGAGGCGCCGGCCTCGATCAGCATGCGGGCGACCGCCGTGTGGGCGCCCTGGCAGGCCTTGTGGAGCGCCGCCGTGCCGGCCTTGCGGTCGAGCGCGTCGGTAAGCGCGCCGGCGGCGAGCAGCGCCGCTGCCTTGTCGGCATCGCCGAGCCCGGCGGCGAGCATCAGCGGCGTCAGCCCGCTCGTCGGATCGATCCCGTTCGGATCGGCCCCGGCGCCGAGCGCGACGACGACCGCGGCGAGCGTGCCGGACCGCACGGCCGCGACGAGATCGCGGGCCGCGACGTCCGACGGAGCGTCACGGCTTGGCACATCCATGGCGAGCCTCACAGGTTTCGATACGCGCGCACGAGCGGCGACACGTCCCAGTTCACCCGCCACTCGACGATGCGGCGGTCGCGCACCGTCAGGAAGGTCGCGACCTGGAGGTCGTACTCGTTGCCGTTGGCGATGCACTGGGCGTGCTCGTGGACGATGCCGACCGCCCGCGCGCCGTCGACCATGATGTCGCCGAGCAGCGCGAAGCTGAGCATGCGGGAATGCGCCGCCCACACCTCGAAGCTCTTGAGCACGGCCGGCAGGCCCCGATAGGAGCCGAGCCAGGGCGCGAGATCGGTGACGCCCGGCACCGGCGGCACGTTGTCCCAGATGACGTCGGGATGGACCAGCTTCAGCGCCTCCTCGGAGCGGCCGGCGCTCAGGTTCTCGAACCACGCCGCGGCGATCTCGCGGGTCGCCGCCGGATCGACCGAGCCCGGGGCGGGCAGGGGAGCGCCCGGCCGCGGGAAGCGCGCCTTCACGTCGCCGAGGAAGCCCTCGTAGTCGCGCAGCGCCCACACCACCTCGAAGTCGAGATACTCGCGCATGGGCAGCCAGCCCATCGAGTTGCGGTCCAAATCCTCGAGCGAGTCGGCCTTCACGATCGCGATGATGCGATGCTGCGACACCACCTTGTAGAGCTGGACGAAGCCGGCCCGGATGCCGGCGACGCCGTGCTCGCCCTCGCGCTCCTCCAGCGCCCAGAGCTGATCCTGGTTGATCCGCCCCTGATAGTTCCACCGCATCTGGACATAGAACAGCATCGCCGGCCTCCGATGGCGGGCGCGGGTCGCCGTCGGGCCGCGCCGTGGGTGCGGCGCGGCCCGGCGGCCGGACGCCCGCGGGTTGCGACTACAACCTAAGCGGGCGATCGTCCAAAAGTAAACCGAAAGTGGTACAAATTCGCGTGCGCAATCGCAGCGCGGTCGTTGGCGGGTCTCGGCGAAGCTCTCTGCCGGCTACGCCGCCGTGCGCCCGGGCCGCTCCAGCGGCACCACCGGGACCGTACGCCGCTCGCCGCCGCGCAAGAGTTCGATGGCGAGCGCGCGGCCGATCCGCTCGCCGGTGAGGACGCGCACGAGCTCGTCGGCACCGGTGACCGGCACGCCGTCGATCGCCAGCACGACGTCACCGGCGACGATCCCGGCCTCCGCCGCGGGGCTGCCCGGATCGACGCCGGCGATCATCACGGCGCTCTCCTGGGCGACGCCGGCGAGATGCCGCAACCGCGCCGGCAGGGCGGTCTGGGCGGCCGCGATGCCGATGAAGGCGCGGCGCACCCGGCCGTGCCGCACCAGCTCGCCGAGCACATGCTTCACGGTGTTGGCCGCGATGGCGAAGCAGATGCCCTGCGCGCCCTGGATGATCGCCGTGGCGATCCCCACCACCTCGCCGTGCGAGGCGACGAGCGGTCCGCCCGAATTGCCGGGGTTGAGCGCGGCGTCGGTCTGGATCAGGTCGTCGACCAGCCGGCCGTTCGAGGCGCGCAGCGACCGCCCGAGCGCCGACACGACGCCGGCCGTGACGGTCGACTCGAAGCCGAGCGGATTGCCGATCGCGACGACGAGCTGGCCGCGGCGGAGCCTTCGCGAGTCCCCCAGCGCGGCGGAGGGCAGCAGCACGTTCTCGTCGACGCGCACCAGGGCGAGATCGGTGTCGGGATCGGCCCCGACGACGCGGGCACCGAGCCGCAGGCCGTCCGCCGTCGTGACGGCGAGCCGCACGCCCGGCGCGCGCGCCGCCGCGGCCGCGACGACGTGGTGGTTGGTGACGATCAGGCCGTCCGGCGACACGATCACGCCGGAGCCGGAGCCGCGGCGGCCCTGCGGGCCGACGACATCGAGCCGCACCACGGCCGGTCCGATGCGATCGACGACCGACGTGACGGCGTTCGAATACGCGTCCAGCAGCGCAGTATCGTCCGAGCTTTCGGAGCCCGGACCGGAATTATCGTTCGGGGCGAGGCCGACCGGTGGCGGGATATTGCTCGTATCCGCGATGTCGACGACGTTTGGAATCTCTAGACTCTGGTCCGGTTTTTGTCGCCGGGGCCGCGATACCGTCGTGATGAAGGAAAACTCCGGGTTCGATCGGACAGCGAACTCCGAGTTCGATTATTTCGTCGATTTACTTGCATGGCACGGGCGGATATGGGGATGCCACGCGGTTATGGAAGACCATCGGGACGTCGCGCCAGCGCCGGGCTTCCTTCTCCAGGCGGTCCATATCAGGCGGGCCATACAAAGGCCGACAGGATGCGCGATGTCGATGGTCGTTAGAAATTCCGGAGCTGTCATGAGTTCGAAGTGGGCGCGTCTCGTCGCCGTCGGTGCGGCTGTCGTTCTGGCGGGATGCGGCGGCGAGACCAAGCAGCCGCAGGCCGGTGGCCCGCCGCCGCCGCAGGTGACCGTGGCGAAGCCGGTCGAAGGCACCGTGGTCGACTATGACGAGTATGTCGGCCGGTTCGTGCCGATCGACTCGGTGGAAGTCCGCGCGCGCGTGTCGGGCTATCTGGACCAGATCCATTTCAAGGACGGCCAGATGGTGAAGCAGGGCGATCTGCTGTTCACCATCGACAAGCGGCCGTTCCAGACCGCGCTCGACCAGGCCAAGGCGAACCTCGCCCAGGCCAAGGCGAACCTCGCCTTCACCGAGGCGGATCTGTCGCGCGCCCAGCAGCTGGTGCGCGACCGCACCATCACGGAGCAGACCTTCGACCAGCGCACCCAGGCGAAGCGCGTCGCCGAGGCCTCGGTCGCGGCCCAGGAGGCGGCGGTCCGCCAGGCGACGCTCGATCTCGAGTTCACCGAGCTGAAGGCGCCGATCGCCGGTCGCATCGGCGACCGTCGCGTGTCGGTCGGCAATCTCGTCACCGGCGGCACCGGCGGCACCACCACGTTGCTCGCCACCATCGTGACCTACGATCCGATCCGCTTCGAGTTCACCTACGACGAGGCCGCCTATCTGCGCTACCAGCGGATGACGACCGACGGCCCGGCGAACCGCGCCGGCGGCCTCGAGGTCGCGCTGAAGCTGATCGACGAGAAGGAGTTCGGCCACAAGGGCCGCATGGACTTCGTCGACAACGTGATCGAGCGCACCACCGGC
Organism: Rhodoplanes sp. SY1; assembly: GCF_046000175.1. Taxonomy (NCBI): domain Bacteria; kingdom Pseudomonadati; phylum Pseudomonadota; class Alphaproteobacteria; order Hyphomicrobiales; family Nitrobacteraceae; genus Rhodoplanes; species Rhodoplanes sp. SY1. The sequence continues at coordinate 129,215 of NZ_JBEOMB010000005.1, read as the reverse complement.
ACGATCCGCGGCCGCGCCGTGCTGCCCAATCCGGACGGGCTGTTCACGCCCGGCATGTTCGCCCGGGTGCGTGTGCCGGCCTCGCAGCCGCAGACCGCCCTGATGGTGCCGGACGTCGCGATCGGCTCCGAGCAGGTGCGCAAGTACGTGTTCGTGGTCGACGCCGAGAGCACGGCGCGCCAGAAGTTCGTCACGCTGGGCCAGCTCGACGGCAAGCTGCGGGTGATCAAGGACGGGCTCGGCCCGAACGACCTGGTGATCGTCAACGGCATGGCGCGCACCCGCCCCGGCATCAAGGTGACGCCGAAGGAGGAGCCGATCACCCGCGCGGCTCCGGCCGGTCCACAGGCCGCGGCCGAGCCCTCCAGCCGGCCGGCCACGAAGGCCGAGTGAGCAGCGCGCGATGAAGCTCTCCCACTTCTTCATCGAGCGGCCGATCTTCGCGTCGGTCGTCTCGATCGTCATCGTGATCCTGGGCGCGGTCGCCTATCTGCGGCTGCCGGTCGCCCAGTATCCGGAGATCGCGCCGCCCGTCATCAACGTGACGGGCCAGTATCCGGGCGCCAGCGCCGAGACGGTCGCCGAGACCGTCGTGGCGCCGATCGAGCAGCAGATCAACGGCGTCGAGGGGATGATGTACATCTCCTCCAACTCCACCGCGGACGGGCGCTTCTCGATCGCCGTGACGTTCAACCTCGGCGTCAATCTCGACATCGCCCAGGTGCAGGTGCAGAACCGCGTCGCGGTGGCGCAGCCGCGCCTGCCCATCCAGGTCCAGCAGATCGGCGTGACGGTCAACAAGGCCTCGCCCGACATCCTGATGGTGGTGAACCTCTACTCGCCGGACAGCTCGCGCGACACGCTGTTCATCTCCAACTTCGCCAACATCCAGGTCAAGGACGTGCTGTCGCGCGTCGACGGCGTCGGCTCCATCACGGTGTTCGGCAGTCGCGACTACGCGATGCAGATCTGGCTCGATCCAGACCGGCTGCAGTCGCTCAACCTCACCGCCCAGGACGTGACGGCGGCCCTGCAGGGGCAGAACATCCAGGTCGCCTCCGGCGTGCTCAACCAGCCGCCGGTGCCCGAGCAGCTCGCCTTCCAGGTCGCGGTGCGCACGCTCGGGCGCCTGTCCGACCCGGCGGAGTTCGCCAATGTCGTCGTCAAGCAGACCGAGACGGCGGTGGTGCGCATCAAGGACATCGGCCGCGTCGAGCTGACCGCGCAGGACTACTCCTCGACCTCCTATCTCGACCGCCAGCCCTCGGTGGCGCTCGGCGTGTTCCAGCGTCCGGGCTCGAACGCGCTGACGACGGGCCAGGGTGTCGTCGCGACCATGGAGCGCCTCGCCCCGGGGTTCCCGCAGGGCGTCAAGCACGCGATCATCTACAATCCGACCACGTTCATCGCCGAGTCGGTGCGCGCCGTGGTCGAGACGATCTTCGAGGCGGCCATCCTGGTCGTGCTCGTGGTCATCCTGTTCCTCCAGACCTGGCGAGCCGCCGTCATCCCGATCCTGGCGATTCCGATCTCGCTCGTCGGCACGTTCTTCGTGATGAGCCTGTTCGGGTTCTCGCTCAACAACCTGTCGCTGTTCGGCCTGGTGCTCGCCATCGGCATCGTGGTCGACGACGCGATCGTCGTGGTGGAGAACGTCGAGCGCAACATCTCGGCCGGGATGAGCCCGCGCGACGCCGCCCACAAGACCATGGACGAGGTCGGCGGGGCGCTCGTCGCCATCTCGCTCGTGCTGTCCGCCGTGTTCGTGCCGACCGCCTTCATCACCGGCATCTCGGGGCAGTTCTACCAGCAGTTCGCGCTCACCATCGCGGGCTCGACGCTGATCTCGCTGCTCGTCTCGCTGACGCTGTCGCCGGCCCTGTGCGCGCTGCTCCTCAAGGCGCACGATCCGCATCACCGCGAGCGCTGGTTCGAGAAGCCCGTGCACGGCTTCTTCCGCCTGTTCAACCGCGGCTTCGACGCGGTGGCGAGCGGCTATGCCTGGATCGCCGGCCGGGTCGTGCGCCTCGTGGTGCTGATGCTGCTCGCCTATGTCGGCGTGCTCGCCTTCGGCCTCAACGAGTTCCGTCAAACGCCGCAGGGCTTCATCCCGCAGCAGGACCGTGGCTACCTGATCGTCGCCGCGCAGCTGCCGCCGGGCGCCTCGCTGCAGCGGACCGACGCGGTGATGAAGCGCGCCGCCGACATGGCGCTGGAGACGCCCGGCGTCGGTCACGCCATCAACATCGTCGGCTTCTCGGGCGCGACCTTCACCAACGCCCCCAATGCCGGCGCCATGTTCCTGATCCTCGAGCCGTTCGAGAAGCGGGTCGGCGATCCGGCCAAGACGGCCGCCGGCATCCAGACGGCGCTGTTCCGCAAGCTCGCCGCGATCCAGGACGCCTTCATGGTCGTGGTGCTGCCGCCGCCCGTGCAGGGCATCGGCAATGCCGGCGGCTACCGCATGATGGTGCAGGACCGCAACGGCCTCGGCTCGCAGGCGTTGCTCGGCTCCGTCTACGCCATGATGGGCCGCGCCGCCCAGACACCCGGCCTCAAGCAGGTCTACTCGCTGTTCGAGACCTCGACGCCGCAGCTCTATCTCGACATCGACCGCACCAAGGCGCAGCTCCTCGGCATCAACATGGCCGACGTGTTCAGCACCCTGCAGGTCTATATCGGGTCGTCCTACGTCAACGACTTCAACCTGTTCGGCCGCACCTTCCGGGTGCAGGCGCAGGCCGATGCCGAGCATCGCCTGGAGGCCAAGGACGTGCTGGCCCTGCGGGTGAAGAACTCGCGCGGCGAGACCGTGCCGATCGGCTCGTTCACCACGGTGCGCGACATCTCCGGACCCTACCGGGTGCCGCGCTACAACCTCTATCCGGCCGCCGAGCTCGACGGCGATTCGGCGCCCGGCTACTCGCAGGGGCAGGCGATCGCCATCATGGAGAAGCTCGCCGCCGAGACGCTGCCGCCCGGCATCGGCTACGAGTGGACGGGCCTCGCCTATCAGCAGCTCAGGGCCGGCGACACCGCGCTGTTCGCCTTCGGGCTCGGCGTCGTCTTCGTGTTCCTGGTGCTGGCCGCCCAGTACGAGAGCCTGACGCTGCCGCTCGCCGTGATCATGATCGTGCCGATGTGCCTGGTCGCCGCGATCACGGGCGTGATCCTGCGCGGGATGGACAACAACATCCTCACCCAGGTCGGCTTCGTCGTGCTGATAGGACTGGCGGCCAAGAACGCTATCCTGATCGTCGAGTTCGCGCGCCAGCTCGAGGACGAGGGGCGCGACCGTCGGGCCGCCGCCGTCGAGGCGGCGCGGCTGCGACTGCGGCCGATCCTGATGACGTCGCTCGCCTTCATCCTCGGCGTGGTGCCGCTGGTGTGGGCGACCGGCGCCGGCTCCGAGCTGCGCCAGGCGCTCGGCACCGCGGTGTTCTCGGGCATGATCGGCGTCACCATGTTCGGCCTGATCTTCACGCCGGCCTTCTACGTGGTGGGAAGCTGGCTGTCCGGCCTCACCGGCGGCCGCCGTGAAGCCGCGCCGGACAGCACGCCCACCGGCCAGCCGGCGGAGTGATCCGCCGGGGTCCGGCTTCGGCGCCGTGACCCTCTCCCAGAGGGAGAGGGGCGACGCGCACTCGCGCGTCCGGTGACGGGTCAGGGCGCCAGTCGGCGAGCGCGGCACCCTCGCCCGGAGTTCGCGCTGCCGCGCGCGATCCGACCGCTTCCCCGCCTGGAATACTCCGATAAAGCGTGTCCGCGTCGAAGGGTAGCTGGCGTCCGGCATTGATCCACCCCCTGACTCGGCCCGTATCGGATACAATCCGGCGTCGCAGATCCGGAGGGGGAGCCCATCATGAAGTTCGGACTGTCGCAGGCCGTCACCCGAAGCGAGGACGCGGCGTTTCTGCGCGGTGCCGGCCGTTACGTCGCCGACCTCGTGCCCGGTGACGCGCTGCGCGCCGTCGTGCTGCGCGCCCCGCATGCTCACGCTCGCATCCGGGCGATCGACACGACCGCGGCCAAGCCGATGCGGGGCGTGCGGCTGATCCTGACGGCGGCCGACATCGCGGATCTCGGCCCGCTGCCGTGTCTGGGGATTCCGCGCGGCGTTTCGGTCGCGCCGTCGCTGTGCCCGGTGCTGGTCGGCGATGTCGTCCGTCACGTCGGCGACGCCGTCGCCTTCGTGGTCGCCGACACGCTCGATCGTGCCCGCGACGCCGCCGAGGCGATCGTCGTCGATTACGATCCGCTGCCGCATGTCGTCGATCCCGCCGCGGCCGTCGCCGCGGACGCGCCCCCGGTCTGGCCGGGCCGCGCCGGCAACCTCGCCTACACCCAGACGCTCGGCGACGCCAAGGCGACCAAGAAGGCCTTCGCGAAGGCCGCACACGTGGTCGAGCTGAAGGTCGTCAACCAGCGACTCGTCGCCAACTACATGGACACCCGCGCCGTCACGGCGTCGATCGACCGCGCCGACGGCCGCATCACGCTGACGCTCGGCAGCCAGGGCTCGCACACGGTGCGCGACATCCTGGCCGGCCAGGTGCTGCGCATCCCGCCCGAGCGGCTGCGGGTGATCACGCCGGATGTCGGCGGCGGCTTCGGCACGAAGCTGTTTCCGTATCGCGAATACGCGCTCGCCGCCGTCGCGGCGGAGCGGCTCGGCCGCACGGTGAGCTGGGTGGCCGACCGCGCCGATCATTTCGTCGGCGACAGCCACGGCCGCGCCAACGTGACGACGGCGCGCCTCGCGCTCGATCGCGAGCACCGGTTCCTGGCGCTCGACGTCGACATGATCTGCGACATGGGGGCGTATCTCTCGTGCTTCGCGCCCTACATCCCGTTCGCCGGCGCCGGCCTGCTGCCGGGCGTCTACGCGCTGCCGGCGTGCCATGTGCGGATCCGCGGCGTCCACACCAACACGGTGCCGGTCGACGCCTATCGGGGAGCGGGGCGGCCGGAGGCGGCCTACGTGATCGAGCGGCTGGTCGACACCGCGGCGCGCGACCTCGGCGTCGCCCCCGATGCGCTGCGGCGGAAGAACTTCATCGCGCCGGGCGCGATGCCTTACACGACCGCGACCGGCAAGGTCTACGACTCCGGCGACTTCGCCGCCCACATGGCGCGCGCCCAGGAGATCGCCGACTGGAATGGCTTCGCGCATCGCGCCGCGACGGCGCGCCGGCACGGCAAGCTGCGCGGCATCGCGCTCGCCACCTATGTGGAGGCCTGCGGCACCGTGGGTCCCGAGACCGCGACGCTGCGGCTCGACCGCGACGGCGTCGTCACGGTGCTGATCGGCTCGCAGTCGACCGGGCAGGGCCACGCGACCGCCTATGCCCAGATCGTCGCCGAGCATCTCGGCCTGCCGCCGTCGCGGGTGCGGGTCGTCCAGGGCGACACCGACGTGATCGCGACCGGCGCCGGCACGGGCGGATCGAGCTCGATCCCGTGCGGCGGCGTCGCCGTCGAGGGCGCGGCCAAAAAGCTCGCCGAGGTCGTGAAGGCGATCGCGGCCGACACGCTGGAGGCCGCGCCGGCCGACATCGAGCTCGCCGATGGCGTGGTGCGCATCGCCGGCACCGACCGCACGATCAGCTTCGCCGGGGTCGCGACGGCGCCCGCCGCGACGCCGGCGCGCCTCATCGTCGCCGACACGTTCCGGCCGACCGCGGCGACCTTTCCGAACGGCACTCACGTCGCCGAGGTCGAGATCGATCCGGAGACCGGCGCGGTCGAGATCGTCCGCTACGTGATCGTCGACGACGTCGGCATGACCCTCAATCCGCTGCTGCTGGAGGGGCAGATTCACGGCGGTGCGGCGCAGGGCATCGGCCAGGCGCTGCTCGAGAACACGGTCTACGACCCCGACTCCGGCCAGCTCGTCACCGCGACATTGCAGGACTACGCGCTGCCGCGCGCCGGCGACCTCCCCGCCTTCACGTTCGAGACCCGCAACGTGCGCTGCACCGCCAATCCGCTCGGCGTGAAGGGGGCCGGCGAGGCCGGCACAATCGGGGCGGCGCCGGCCGTGATCAACGCCGTGGTCGACGCCCTGTGGCGCGCTCATCGCATCCGCGAGATCGACATGCCGGTTAGCCCGCAGGCGATCTGGGCGGCGTTGCGCGAGCACGCGCGCATGCACACGCTGTGACTGTCGGGCGCTGTGACGGTCGGGCCGATCGCGCCGATGCGGCCTGCAACCGCGCCGCCACGGCCCGGACCCTGCGTCATCAAGACACCGTCGCGAAGTCGTGATCTGGGCTGCAACGACCCGTCGTGTCACGGTACGTATTTGTCTGTAGACCTCTGGTCGGGCCGCGGCCATACCGACGTCGCAGCGCCTGGGCCGGCTCCCCGCCGGCGCCCCTGAGACCTCGATCTCACCAAAGCAGGAGACCTCATGACGATCCGTACGATGCTCGCCGCCGCCATGCTCGTCTCGGGTTTGACCGCCGCCGGCATGACCGTCGTCGCCGCGCAGGACGTGATCGCGCAGCGCAAGGCCATCATGAAGGCCAACGGCGACCAGGCGCGGACCGGCGCCCTGATGGCGCGCGGCGAGATGCCGTTCGATCTCGCCAAGGCGCAGGCGATCTTCGCGACCTATGCGGAGAGCGCGACCAAGAGCAAGGATCTCTATCCCGAATCGGCCAAGACCGGCGGCGACACCGCGGCCGACCCGAAGATCTGGCAGAGCATGAGCGACTTCCAGGCGAAGCTCGCCAAGTTCGGACAGGACGCCGCCGCCGCCAAGGACAAGGTGAAGGACGAGGCGAGCTTCAAGGCGACCTTCTCGGAGGTGCAGAAGAACTGCGGCGGCTGCCACGAGAGCTACCGCATCAAGAAGAGCTGACCGGTGCGCCGCCTGCGCATCCTCTTGATCGCCGCGGCGCTGGTCCTGGGGACCGGCGTCGCGGTGTTCTTCGTCCTCACCGAGCCGACCCGGGTCGCCGCCGCCTCGCTCGGGCCGCACACGCCGAATCTCGACAACGGCCGCACGATGTTCTTCGCCGGCGGCTGCGCCTCGTGCCATGCGTCGTCGAAGGACGATCCGACGCGGCTCGGCGGCGGCGCGCCGCTGCATTCGCCGTTCGGTACCTTCTACGCGCCCAACATCTCGCCCGATCCGGTCGACGGCATCGGCCGCTGGAGCGAGGTGGCCTTCGTCTCCGCCATGCAGGACGGCACCTCTCCCGACGAGCGCCACTACTATCCGGCGTTCCCCTACACGTCGTATCAGCGCATGGAGACGGGCGATCTGCGCGATCTCTTCGCCTATCTGAAGACGCTGCCGGCCGTGCAGGGAAAGGCGCCCGCGCACGAGCTGCCGTTTCCGTTCTCGGTCCGGCGCGCCGTCGGCCTTTGGAAGATGCTCTATCTCGACGGCCGGCCGTTCCGGCCCGATGCGTCGCGGTCGGCGGCGTGGAACCGCGGCGCCTATCTGGTGAACGGCCCCGGCCACTGCGCCGAGTGCCACTCGCCCCGCGATGCGCTCGGCGGCATCGTCGCGGCGCAGCGCTTCGCCGGCGGCCCCGACCCGGAAGGGCGGGGGTGGGTTCCCAACATCACTGGCAAGGGGCTGGCGAGCTGGTCGGCCGGCGACATCGCCTACATGCTGGAGACCGGCGACCTGCCGGACGGCGATTCGGTCGGCGGAACGATGGCCGCGGTGGTGCGCAACACCGCGAAGCTCTCGGCCGCGGACCGCGCCGCCATGGCCGAGTACCTGAAGTCGCTGCCGCCCGTCGACGGCCCGCCGCGGCCGGAGCGGAAGTAGGTTTCGCGCGACGCGATAGTCATTCCGGGGCGGCGCGCAGCGCCGAACCCGGAATCCAGCCAAGAATGTCGAGTTCGCTGCTGGATTCCGGGTTCGCGCCTTCGGCGCGCCCCGGAATGACGCGCGTCGGCCCCGCACGGCCGCATCCCGCCAAGAGTGGTTTTCGGAACCCGAGGACCGTGCGACAAGGGGCGCCCGCGTCGCGTCGCCATCCTGCCCCCGCCCGTCATGAGCCTGCACGCCGCCATCCTGGTCAAGATCGTCTCGGTCCTGCTGTTCGCGGTGATGTCGGCGCTGGCCCGCTATCTCGGCGAGGCCGGGATTCCGCTCGGCCAGGTGGTGTTCTTCCGCAGCCTGTTCGCCCTCCTCCTGATCGTCGTCATCTACGCGGCCCGGCACGAGCTGTCCGCGGCGGTGCGCACCAGCCGGCTGCTCGGCCATGTCGGCCGCGGCAGCATCGGCGTGGCCGGCATGTTCCTCAACTTCGCCGCGCTGGCGCGCCTGCCGCTGGTCGACGCGACCGCGATCACGTTCGCGGCGCCGCTGATCACGGTGGCGCTCGCCGCGGTCGTGCTCTCCGAGCGGGTGCGGGCCTATCGCTGGACCGCGGTCGGTGTGGGCTTCGTCGGCGTCATGGTGATGCTGTGGCCGTATCTCGGGCTCGGGCGGCTCGTCACGGCGGCGTCGACGGCGGCGACGGTCGGGGCGATGTGCGCGCTCGCCTCGGCCTTCTCCAACGCCTTCGCCGTGATCCAGACGCGACGCCTGACCGACAGCGAGACGACCTCGTCGATCGTCTTCTACTTCTCGCTGATCTGCACGATCGCGGGCGCCATCGTGCTGCCCTTCGTCTGGATCACGCCGACGCTGCCACAGCTCGTCGCGCTGATCGGCGTCGGGCTTCTGGGCGGCGCCTCGCATCTCCTGCTCACCGAGAGCTACCGCTACGCGCCCGCCTCGGTGATGGCGCCGTTCGACTATCTGGCGCTGCTCTTCGCCTTCCTGATCGGCTGGGTGGTGTTCGGCGAGATCCCGACCGGCTGGGCCTATGCGGGCGCCGGCATCGTGGTGCTGTCGGGCCTGTTCGTGATCTGGCGCGAGCGCCGCCTCGCCGCCCGGCGCCGCAAGGCGACGAAGCCCGACGAGCCGACGAAGCCCGACCCGGCGTGAGCCCGGCGCGGCTCAGAACGCCTTGAACGTGATGATCGTCTTGGTGTCGACGATGCCCGAGATCGTCTGCACCTTCTCGTTGACGAAATGGCCGATGTCGGTGCCCTGATCGACATAGAACTTCACCAGCAGGTCGTAGTCGCCGGCCGTGGAGTAGATCTCCGAGGCGATCTCGGCGTCGGCGAGCTGGTTGGCGACCTGGTACGACTTGCCGAGGTTGCACTTGATCTGCACGAAGAACGGAATCATCGGCTTTCCCTCGGGCCTCGCGGCACTGCGCCGCCATTCGCGCCGCGCCGTCGCGCGGTCGCCGCAATCGAGCAAAACCGGACCGGTTTGACAAGCGAGACGGGCGCCCCGGCAGCCTTGCGCAGGGCCGGGGGAGGGACTAGTTTCGCCTTTGATCTCAGCGGGGTGTCCGGCCGAATCCGCGTCCGGGCTGAGAGGCGGAGCCGGCTCCTTCGGCCGGTGTGCCAACCCGTCGAACCTGATCCGGGTCATGCCGGCGGAGGGACCTCGAGATGACGCGAGTGGGCGACGACGCCCCGATCCACGGCCGCGCCGATGCAGGCGAGGCCATCTCTCGCGAGACCATCTCTCGTGAGACCGTCGCGCGCGCCGCCGACGCGCTCGACGCGCTGCGGGCGAAGCGGCCGCGGGTCCATTGCATCACCAACACGGTCGCCCAGACCTACACGGCGAACCTGCTGCTCGCCGCCGGCGCGGTCCCGTCGATGACCATCGCGCCGGACGAGATCGCCGCCTTCGTGGCCGGCGCCGACGCGCTCGTCGTCAACATCGGCACGCTCGACGAGACCCGCCGCACTGCCATCGGCATCGCCATCGACGCCGCCACGGAGGCCGGCATCCCCTGGGTGCTCGATCCGGTCTTCGTCGACCGCTCGCCCGGCCGCGCCACCTTCGGCAAGGCCCTCCTGGCGATGCGTCCGACCGTGCTGCGGCTGAACCCGGCCGAGTTCGCCGTGCTGTCCGGCCTGCCGGCGGAGGCCGACCATCTCCCGGGCTTCGCGCGCGAAAATCAGGCGGTCGTGGCGCTCACCGGGGAGACCGACCTGGTCGCCGATGCGGCCCGGCGCGCGGCGATCGGCAACGGCCATCGCTGGATGGCGCGCATCACCGCCATGGGCTGCGCCGGGGCGGCGCTGGTCGCCGCCTTCGCAGCCGTCGACGACGACCCCTGGCACGCGACGATCGCGGCGCTGGTCGCGCTCGGTGTCGCGGCGGAGCGGGCCGCCGTCGTGTCGAGCGGCCCCGGTACGCTCGCCGTGCGGCTCCTCGACACGCTGTTCGATCTCGACCGCAAGGACCTGCTGGAGCAGGCGAAGGTGAGCTGAATGACCGTCGACGTGCGTCTCAATGCCATCCTGGATCCGGAGCGCGCCGGCGGGCGCCCGCTCGTCGATCTCGCCCGCGCCGTGGTGGCGGGGGGCGCGACGCTCCTGCAGCTGCGCGACAAGCACGGCAGCACCCGGCGCATGATCGAGGAGGCGCGGGCGCTGATCGAGGTGCTGGCGCCGCTCGGCGTGCCGCTGGTGATCAACGATCGCGTCGACGTCGCGCTCGCGGCCGGCGCCGCCGGCGTCCATGTCGGCCCCGACGACATGGCGGTCGAGGACGCGCGCGCGATCCTTGGACCGGGCGCCATCGTCGGTCACTCGATCAAGACGCTCGACCAGGCCGAGCGCGTGCCGCTCGATCTGCTCGACTACGCCGGCGTCGGCGGCGTCTATGCGACGCTGTCGAAGGACAATCCGGCGCCGCCGATGGGGCCGGAGGGGCTCGCGAAGATCCGCGCCGTGCTGCGCCGGCGGGCGCCGCTGATGCCTGTGGTCGGCATCGCCGGCATCGAGATCGGCAACGCCGCGCCGGTGGTCGCGGCCGGCGCCGACGGCGTCGCCGTCATCTCGGCGCTGTCGCTCGCCCCCGATCCGGAGGTCGCGGCCCGCACGCTGCGGGCGATCGTCGACGGCGCCCTGGCGGAGCGCGCCGCCTGATGCCCCCGCTCGCCGTGACCCCCATCGCCGTGACCGTGGCGGGCTCGGATTCGAGCGGCGGCGCCGGCATCCAGGCGGATCTGAAGACCTTCTCGGCGCTCGGCGTCTACGGCGCCTCGGTGATCGCCGCGTTGACCGCGCAGAACACTCGCGGCGTGACGGCGATCCACGACGTGCCGCCCGAGTTCATCGCGGCGCAGATCGACGCGGTGTTCTCCGATCTCGCCGTCACAGCCGTGAAGATCGGCATGCTGTCGGTGCCGGCCGCGATCGTCGCGGTGGCGGCCGGCCTCGATCAGCACCGGGCCCGCAACATCGTTCTCGATCCGGTGATGATCTCGACCAGCGGGGCGCGGCTCTTGGCGCCCGAGGCGGTCGAGACGTTGATCCGCCTCTTGCTGCCGCGCGCCGATCTGATCACGCCGAATCTCCCGGAGGCGGCGGCGCTGCTCGAGACCTCGGTCGCGACGACCGAGGCCGAGATGCGCGGGCAGGGCGAGGCGCTGCTCGCGCGCGGCGCCCGCGCCGTGCTGATCAAGGGCGGCCACGCCGAGGGCGCCGAGAGCGCCGACCTCCTGGTGACGCGCGAGGGCGTGGCGCGCTTCGCGGCGCCGCGTGTCGCGACGAAGAACACCCACGGCACCGGCTGCACGCTCTCCTCGGCGGTCGCGGCCGGCCTCGCCAAGGGACGGGATCTCGTCGCCGCGGTCGGCGCCGCGAAGGACTACGTCGCCGCCGCGATCGCGGCCGCCGACCGCCTGACCATCGGCACCGGCTTCGGCCCGGTGCATCATTTTCACCGGTGGTGGTGAGGTGGGGCGACGGTCTCCGAGCTGGTCATCCCGGGGCGCGGACCGCAGGTCCGCGAGCCCGGGATCCATACGCCCTGTGGCAGTGGTTCACGATAGACAGGGGTTATGGGTCCCGGGCTCGGCGCTTCGCGCCGCCCCGGGACGACCAGAGCAAGTACATGACGCTTCACCCGCGCGACGATGTTCAACGTGACCCTGCGCGTGCGGCCGGCGTACCGTCACGAGTTCAGGAGCCTGACATGAAAAGCTTCACCCGACGCCATCTCGCCGGCGGGGCGCTCGGCGCCGCTGCGGCCGTCGCCGCGCCGGCGGTCGCGCGCGCGCAGACGAAACGCTGGCGCATGGTGACGTCGTGGCCGAAGCGGCTGCCCGGTCCCGGCATGTCGGCCGAGCGCATCGCCGAGCGCATTTCCGCGATGTCCGGCGGTCGGCTGCAGATCACGGTCCACGCCGCCGGCGAGGTGGTGCCGGCCTTCGAGGTGCTGGACGCGGTCGGCGGCGGCGTCGTCGAGATGGGCCACACGGCGGCGTTCTACTGGCAGGGCAAGCAGCCCGCCGCGGCGTTCTACACCACGGTGCCGTTCGGTCTGACGCCGGCCGAGCACGTCGCCTGGGTCGAGGCCGGCGGCGGCCAGGCGCTGTGGGACGAGCTCTATGCGCCGTTCGGCGTGAAGCCGTTCATGGGCGGCAACACCGGCGTCTGCATGGGCGGCTGGTTCCGCTCCACGCTGACGGGGCTCGCCGATCTGAGAGGCCTCAAGATCCGCTCGCTCGGGCTCGGCGGCGAAGTCTATCGCCGGCTCGGCGCGACGCCGCAGACGACGGCGCCGGGCGAGATCCTGACGAGCCTGCAGTCCGGCGTGCTCGACGGCGCCGAGTTCGTCGGCCCCGGCACCGACATCGCGCTCGGTCTCTACCGGGTGGCGCCGCACTACTATGGTCCCGGCTTCAACAAGCCGAACGGCACCGGCGAGTGCCTCGTCTCGCTTTCCGCCTGGACCGGCCTCGCGCCCGACCTCAAGGCGATCGTCGCGCATGCCTGCGCCACCGAGGCGACCTTCGCGCTCTCCGAGATGGAGCGCCTCAACGCCGAGGCGCTCGCCGCGCTGATCGAGCGTCACAAGGTGAAGCTGGAGACGTTCCCGGACGAGATCGTCGCGGCCGCTCGCGGCCACGCTGCCGAGATCCTCGCCGAGGTCGCGGCTCGCAACCCGCTCGCCAAAAAAGTCCACGACTCCTACACGGCGTTCCGCGACCGCGTCGCCGGCTGGTCCCGCGTCTCGATCCGCGCCGTGCTGGAGGCGCGGGGGGCCTGAGTCTGCTGCACCGCAGCGTGGCCGGCGCGCCGCCCATCGCTGTCGCGCACCCGCACCTTTCCCGGCCGGATCACTTGTCATACCATCCGGCCGCGCTCGGCCGCTCCCGGCCGGCAGGAAAGGCCCAGCCCGGACACCATGCGTATCGCCGCCGTTCACGCCGCCGAGGGGAAGATCTTCGGCACCGTCACGCACGACGAGTTTCGCCCGATCCTGATCGACGGCGCGCCCGCCGTCGACCTGCGCGACGTGATCACGCTCCTCGATCGCGCGCCCGATGCGCTCCGGCACGGTCCCGCCACGGTGCTGGCGAGCCTGACGCTCGCCGCCCCGGTCGGGCCGCTGACCAAGAACGTGATCTGCGTCGGCAAGAACTATCATGAGCACGCCAAGGAGTTCGCGCAGAGCGGCGTCGACCAGTCGGGCGACAGGCAGGAGAGCCCGGAGTTTCCGGTGGTCTTCACCAAGGCGACCTCGTCGCTCGCCGATCCGCTGCAGCCGGTGCCGGCCTCGGCCGATCCGACCGGCACGGTCGACTACGAGGGCGAGCTCGGCGTGGTGATCGGGCACCGCTGCAGCAAGGTGACGGCGGCCGAGGCGCTCGACTACGTGTTCGGCTACACGGTGGTCAACGACGTGACGGCCCGCGCCCTGCAGCAGCGCCACAAGCAGTGGTTCCTCGGCAAGAGCCTGGACGGCTTCTGCCCGGTCGGCCCGTGGCTGGTGACGGCCGACGAGATGGGGCCGCTCGACGGCCAGATGCTCACGACCGTGGTGAACGGGGAGCAGCGGCAATCGGCGCCGCTGCGCGACATGATCTTCGACACCGCGACCATCATCGCCACCGTTTCGGCCTACGTAACCCTCGAGCCGGGCGACCTGATCGCCACCGGCACGCCGGCCGGTGTGGGAATCGGGTTCCGGCCGCCTCGCTATCTGGTGCCGGGCGACGTCGTCACGGTGTCGATCGAGGGCGTCGGATCCCTCACCAATCCGATCGCCTGATCTCGCCCGATCGTCATCGCCCGGAGCGGCGAGGGCGCGGGTCTGCTGCACTGCGGCAGCGGTGCTGCGACGCCGCGCCGCGGCGCGCCCTTTTCGGCCTGCGCGGCGCGGCTTTCCGGCCGCTCTGCGGCTTTTGCAGAGGCCCCATGTCCGGCGTCTTTTGCATGACTGATCGGAGGATTGAGCAACGAGATCGCCCGACTTTTCCGGCGCGCGCGGAATCAAACTCTGTAGAGTACCGGCCCGAGGAGCGAAACGACGGCCGCGCCGCGAGGCGTGGTCGCGGCGGACGACAGGCGCCGAGCAACGGCGCCGACCAACAAGATGCAGCGCGAGAGGAGCAGCCAGATGGCGACTGAGCCGTGGAAGGCCAAGGACTGGTTCGTGAGCCCGTGGAACTATGCCGACGAGGCCGTCAAGGACCTGAACTTCGCCAAGCAGATCAAGGTTCACGACGTCACGCTGCGCGACGGCGAGCAGCAGACCGGCGTGATCTTCTCCAAGGACGAGAAGATCAGGATCGCCGAGGCGCTGGCGGAGGCCGGCGTGCACCGCATCGAGGCCGGCATGCCGGTGGTCTCGGCGTCCGACAACGAGGCGATCAAGGAGATCGTGAAGCGCAATCTCGGCCCCGAGATCTTCGCCTTCGCGCGCTGCATGGTCGACGACGTGAAGCGGGCGATCGACACCGGCGTCAAGGGCGTCGTGATGGAGATCCCCTCCAGCATGCACCTGGTCGAGAACGCCTATCGCTGGAAGATGGAGAAGGCGATCGAGACCTCGATCGAGTCGACCCGCTACGCCCACGACAACGGGCTCGAGGTCGTGTTCTTCCCGATCGACTTCTCGCGCGCCGAGCTGAAATGGGCGATCGACCTGATCGAGCGCGTCGGCAAGGAAGGCCACATGGACGCGGTGGCGCTGGTCGACACCTTCGGGGTGCTGTCGCCGCACGCCGCCCGCTACTTCGCCCGCGAGGTGAAGAAGCGCCTGAACGTGCGGCTCGAGGCGCATTTCCACCAGGACTTCGGCATGGGCGTCGCGAACACCATCATGGCGCTCGCCGAGGGCGTCGAGGTGATGCACACGACCGTGCTGGGCATCGGCGAGCGCTCCGGCAACACGCCGATGGAAGAGGTCGTGATGGCGCTCAAGACCATGTACGGCCAGGACATCGGAATCGACACGACCAAGCTCACCCCGCTCGCCAACCTGGTGCAGCGGCTGGCCGGCGTGCAGGTGCCGAGCAACAAGGCGATCGTCGGCTCCGGCCTCTATCAGATCGAGTCCGGCATCATCACGAGCTGGTTCAAGAACTGCGGCGAGCAGATGGCGACCGAGCTGTTCCCGATCCGCTGGGACGCGGTCGGCCAGCCGCCGGCCGACATCGTGATGGGCAAGGGCTCGGGCATCGATTCGGTCAACATCTGGCTGCAGGATCTCGGCATGCAGGTGTCGGACGACGACGCCATGACGGTGCTGCAGGCCGTGAAGGCCTATTCGCTCAAGAACAAGAAGCTGCTCTCCAAGGGCGAGTTCCGCGATCTCGCGAAGCGCGTCCTCGGCAAGGCGGCCTGAGAGCCGCCGTCTCCCGGAACGCCGGCGGGCGCGCCGCCGGCAGGACCCTCCGGCCGCGTGCCGGAAGCCACTTCCGGACAAAAAACACCGTCCAGAAAGAGCGGGCGCCTGCGGGCGCCCGTTTTTTTGGTCGCTCAGGCCGACACCGCGGATCCTCATGGTGAGAAGCGCTCCGAAGGAGGGCGTCTCGAACCATGAGGCCACGAGCCCGCCAGCGTCAGCGGACGAGCTGGGATCGTCGCCGAAGTCGAGGTCGCGTCCTTCGAGACGCCCGCTGCGCGGGCTCCTCAGGACGAGGCGGAGCGCGGGCTGTGCGCGTCGAATTCAGAACGCGCCGGGAAACGCGCCGCCGTCGATCAGCAGGCTCTGGCCGGTGATGTAGCCGGCGTGCGTGGAGCACAGGAACGCGCAGGCCGCGCCGAACTCTTCGGGCGTGCCGAGCCGGCGCGCCGGCACGGTGGCGAGCCGCTCGGCCGCGACCGAATCGGGGGCGACGCCGCGCCGCTCGGCCGTCGCCGCGATCATCGCCTTCAGCCGGTCGGTCTCGAAAATGCCGGGCAGGAGCGCATTGATGGTCACCCCGTCGGCCGCGACCGTGCGGGCGACGCCGGCCATGAAGGCGGTGAGCCCGGCGCGCGCCCCGGAGGAGAGATCGAGCCCCGGCAGCGGCATCTTCACCGAGCCCGACGTGATGTTGACGATGCGGCCGAAGCGGCGCGCCCGCATGCCGTCGATCACCTTCTGGGTCAGCTCGATCGCCGCCACCATGTTGGCGACGACGCCCTTCAGGATCGCCTCGCGATCGAGCTCGCGAAAGTCGCGGAAGGGCGGGCCGGCATTGTTGTTGACCAGAATGTCGGGCGTCGGGCACGCCTCCAGCAGCGCCGCCTGGCCCTCCGCCGTCGCGACGTCGCCGACCACCGGGATCACGGCCGCTTCGGTGCTCTCGGCGATCTCGATGGCGACCGCGGTGAGGTGATCACGGTCGCGGCCGTTGATCACCACGGTGCAGCCCGCCTCGGCGAGCTTTTGGGCGCAGGCGCGCCCGAGCCCGCGGCTGGAGGCGCAGACGATGGCGGTGCGGCCGGCGAGTCCGAGATCCATGGCGGTCGTCCTGCGGCGAAGGTCCTGACGATCGGGCGGCGGAGCGCCGCGATGCCGAGACCAGATACCAGGAGACGACCGGCCGCAAGAGGCGGCCCGCGATGGCCCGTGACGCCCCGGTTCAGCGCGCCGGCGTGTTGGTGCCGTTGCGCGGCATGCCGTTCATGATGTCGGGCGTGCCCATGCCGTTGAGCGAGGGCGTCGAGGTGCCGGACCCGCTGGCGGCCGAGCTGTTCGGCAGGGTCGGGCCGACCGACGCGCCGGTGGTGCCGCGGCCGGTCGGCGTCGTCGCCGTGCCCGGGCTGTTCAGCCCCTGGCCGGGATGCGCCGGGCCGGGCGCGATCGGGGTGCCGCCCGTCGACACCGAGCCGGTCGAGGGGACGCCGGCGCTCGGCGTGCCGCTCGGCGCGATCCCGGAGCTGCCCGAGCCGGTTCCGGTCGCGGCGCCACCGGCCGCGCCTCCCGCCGCGCCTCCCGAGGCCCCGCCTGCGGCTCCCCCGCCGGCCGCTCCACCCCCGGCTCCGCCGCCGCCACCACCACCACCCTGGGCCATGGCGAGGGTCGAGCCTCCCGCAAGGGCGAGCGCGGCGAGCGCCGCGAGCGCGGCGGTGCGCGCCGAAGAGGTCCGGGTCGAAGAGGTCCGGGTCGAAACGTGTCGTGTGAGGCTGGTCCGCATGGGTCGCTCCCGCCCGCTGGAAATTTGTCCTGAGGGGCCAAGTCGGCCCATCCGGACAGGTTCCGTGCGACCCGGAACGACGGTAGCGGAGCGCGCGATCAGACGGCGCGGCTGTCGGCCTCGACCCTGATTTCGTTGCCGCGCCACTCGAAGGACTGGCCCAGGAGGCCGTCGAGCCACAGCGCCGGCAGCATCAGATCGCGCAGCAGGCCGTGCAGCGGATACCAGCGGCCGACATGCCAGCCGGCGGCGCGGGCCAGCACCATCTCGGCGCCGTACCAGGCGAGCCAGAACAGCACCAGGAGCGGCAGCACCGGGCCGTCCAGCGCGGCGACCGCGATCGCCAAGGCGAGGCCCGGAAACACGCCGCCGGTGAGAATCTCGGGCAGGAACCAGCCCGGGAAGCAGGCGCGCCGCAGCCGCGCCCAGCGCGATTGCCGGCGCCACACCTCGGCGGCGCGGCGGCGGCCGAGCGGCTGCTCGAACGGCGCGTCGGCGAGGCGGACCTTCAGGCCGAGCCCGCGCACCACCTTGGTCGAGGCGGCATCCTCGGCGACCTCGGCGCCGAGCGCCTCGAGGCCGCCGCCGGCTTCCAGCACGTCGCGGCGCCAGAACAGCGTCTTGCCCTGGGCGAAGCCGAGCCCGATCGTGTCGGCGACATACTGGGCGCGCGCCTGATAGGTGTTGAGGAAGGCGCATTCGACCTCGGCCCAGAAGCCGTCCGGCCGGCTGCCGATCGGCGGCGCGCAGACGAGGCCGGTGTCGGCCCGCCAGGTCGCCAGCAGCCGCTGCAGATAGTCGGCCGGCAGCAGCACGTTGGAGTCGGCGAGCACGATCCAGTCGTGGCGCGCCGCGTGCCAGCCTTTCACGCAGTTGTTGAGCTTGGGATTGCTGCTGACCGGATCGTTGCCGATCAGCAGCCGCGCCGGAACCTGCGGATGCCGCGCCATCAGCGTCTCGACCAGCGGGATCACCGGGTCCGACGGAGAGGCGACACAGAACAGAATCTCGTAGTCGGGATAATCGAGCCGGAATGTCGAGGCGAGCGTCTCCTCGATGAAGTTCTCGATGCCGCACACCGGCCGCACGACCGTGACGGGTGGTGTTCCGGGCATCGGCGCCAGCGGGCGCGAGGGCGCGCGGCAGCGCCACGATGCGATGGCGACGCTCGCGACATGCACGAGCACGGTCAGGCCGCAGAAGGCGACAGCGAGTCCGAGGAGTGTCATGTCCGGCGACTACAACGCCTGCATGACGATGCGATGACGGCACCACCGATCGGATGCGGCTCACCTCGGGTGCGGTTCACAGACGCCGTGCGGTGCGTCATCGAACCGCAACAGGACTCTGTCAGAACCCGGAAATGTTCACGATCATTGATGCGATCATTGAAGGGGGCGGGGCGTGACGGAGAACGGATTGCGGCGCTTCCGCACATTGTTCATCTCGGACGTCCATCTCGGAACCCGCGGCTGCCAGGCCGACAAGCTGCTCGACTTTCTCCGCTGGCACGAGGCCGACACGGTCTATCTGGTCGGCGACATCGTCGACGGCTGGCACCTGAAGTCGAGCTGGTACTGGCCGCAGGCCCACAACGACGTCGTCCAGAAGCTCCTGCGCAAGGGCCGCAAGGGCGCCCGCATGATCTACGTGCCGGGCAATCACGACGAGTTCCTGCGCGGCTATTACGGCACGCATTTCGGCGGCATCGAGGTGGTCGAGCACGCCATCCACGAGACGCCCGACGGCCGGCGTTATCTGGTCATCCACGGCGACCTGTTCGATTTCGTCATCTCGCAGGCGCGCTGGCTGGCGCTGCTCGGCGACAAGGCCTACGATCTCGCCATCACGCTCAACCGCCTCGTCAACGGGCTGATGCGGCGGCTCGGCTTCGGCTACTGGTCGTTCTCCAAGTGGGCGAAGCTGAAGGTGAAGAACGCCGTCAACTACATCGGCGACTTCGAGAAGACGCTCGCCGCGGAGGCGCAGCACCACGGCGTCGACGGCGTGATCTGCGGCCACATCCATCACGCCATCATGCACGAGAGCTTCGGCACCCACTACATCAATTGCGGCGATTGGGTGGAGAGCTGCACCGCGGTGGCCGAGCATTTCGACGGCCGGTTCGAGATCATCTCCTGGACGAAGCGGCTGGAGAGCGTCGAGCCCGAGCCGGCGACGATCGCGGCTCAGGCCGCGTGATCGCGTCGCCGCAGCGGTCGTCCTGATCATTATCGCTCTTCCGGAGTTGCCGATGTCGCAGTCGCGTCCCGACACCATCGCGGATCCCGAACGCCACGTGATGGAGAAGGCCTATGCCCGCTGGGCGCCGCTCTACGACATGGTGTGCGGGCCGATCTTCGAGAGCGGCCGGCGCGCCGCCGCGGAGGCCGCCCGCCGGGTCGGCGGCCGGGTTCTCGAGGTCGGAGTGGGGACGGGGCTCTCGTTCTCCGACTACGATCATTCGACTCGCGTCGTCGGCATCGACATGTCGGCCCCGATGGTCGCCAAGGCGGAGGCGCGGCTCGCCACCGGGCGGTTCCCGCACGTCGAATCCGTCATGGTGATGGATGCGACCGACCTCGCCTTCGAGGCCCGGACGTTCGACTGCGTCGTCGCGCAGTTCGTGATCACGCTGGTCGCGGATCCGGAGCGCGTGCTCGACGAATGCGCCCGCGTGGTGCGGCCGGGCGGCGAGATCATCCTGGTCAACCATCTCTATTCGGAGAAGGGGCTGACCGCCGTGCTGGAGCGCCTGCTCGCGCGCCCGGCGCGAAAAATGGGGCTGCGGCCGGAGTTCCCGTTCGCCCGGCTCGCCACCTGGGCGGAGCGGCACGGCGCCGTCGCGCTGATCGAGCGGCGGCCGATCAAGCCGCTCGGCATCTACACGCTGGTGCGCTTCCGCCGTCTGCCCGATCAGGCCGCGCGCGCCGCGGCGTAGCTTGTCGCAGCCAATTCCGCTCGTCCCCGCGAAGGCGGGGACCAAGGGCGACGCGGCAGAGCGATCCTGGATCCCCGCCTTCGCCGGGATGAGCGGAGTCAGATGCCGAGGTTGTTTCCGGCAGGCCGGGAGGATCCGGCGCACATCTTGTCGCTTCGGGCGCTGCGGGCTAGGGTCCGGCGCCATGACAACAGACCCCGCCTCGTCCTTCGCTCCGCCCACCATCGCCGACATCGAAGCCGCCGCCGCCCGGATCGAGGGCGTCGCGGTGCGCACGCCGCTCGTCGCCAGCCCGGTGCTCGATCACCTCACCGGCGCGAGAGTCTTCCTCAAGCCGGAGACGCTGCAGCGCACCGGCTCGTTCAAGTTCCGCGGCGCCTACAACACCTGCGCGTCGATCCCGCCGGAGCGCCGCGCCGCCGGCGTCGTCGCCTTCTCGTCCGGCAATCATGCGCAGGGCGTCGCCGCCGCCGCGCAGCTGCTCGGGATCCCGGCGACGATTGTGATGCCGGCCGACTCGCCGAAGAGCAAGCAGGTGCGCACCGCCGGCTACGGCGCCGAGGTGGTGCTGTACGATCGTGACAAGGAGGACCGCGAGGCCATCGCGCGAAAGATCGCGGGCGAGCGCGGCGCGTTCGTGGTGCCGCCCTACGATCATCCGCTGGTGATCGCCGGGCAGGGCACGGTCGGGCGCGAGATCATGATCGATCTCGCGGCGCAGGGGCTCGCGCCCGACATCGTGCTGGTCAACGCCTCGGGCGGCGGGCTCACCGCCGGCACGGCGATCGCCGTCAAGGCGAAGGCGCCGCGGGCACAGATCTACACGGCCGAGCCGGAGGGCTTCGACGACTATGCGCGCTCGCTCGACAGCGGCAAGCGCGAGCGCAACGAACGGACCAGCGGCTCGATCTGCGACGCGCTCCTGATGTCGACGCCGGGCAGCGTGACGTTCCCGCTCAATCTCGGGATGGGAGTGCGGGGCGTGACGGCGAGCGACGCCGAGGCCGGCCGCGCCGTGGCGCTCGCCTTCCACGAGCTGAAGCTCGTCGTCGAGCCGGGCGGCGCCGTCGGCCTCGCGGCGCTCTTGAACGGCCGCGTCGATGCGCGCGGCAAGGTCGTCGTCGTCGTCCTCTCGGGCGGCAATGTCGACGCCGAGATGTTCTGCAAGCTGATCGGCTGAGCACGATCTCGAGCGAGTTCCTCGGTCGTCATTCCGGGGCGGCGCATCGCGCCGAACCCGGAATTCAGCCGAAGAAGAAGAGCCTGTCCCCCTACATTCCGGGTTCGTAGCCTCGCTGCGCCCCGGAATGACGGAGCTGATGAACTCGATGCTACGGCTCAGCTGAACAGCGCGATCTTCTCTTCCTCGGTCAGCGTCTTCAGCGGCGCCAGCGGGTCGATCGGCACGGTGTGCATCGGCGGCGGCGGCTCCGTCGCCTCCGCCATCTCGGCGGCCTCGGCCTCGTCGGCCGCCTGCGCCTCCTGGATGCGGGCGAGCAGGTTGAGGGCCGGATGCATCAGGGCGGCGCGCGCGCCCGCGCCCGCGCCGGTCGGCACGTCGCCGATCGAGAACCGGTAGGCGCTCACCGGATCGGGGCCGGTGCGCGCGGGGAGTGGCTCCGTCTCAAGAGTTGCCGCGGGGCGCAGGAGCCCGCCCGCCGCCGCCGCGGCCTCGGCGTCGTCGCCGACCAGCCAGGACGGCACGTGGAACGGCGTGATGCCGGTCGTGATGGTGCCGCGCGGCGGCTCCGAGACCGGCTCGGGCACCGGCGCGATCTCGTTCTCGGGCGGGCTCGGGGGCGCGCTACCTGTGGACGCGCTACTCGGGGCCTCGCTCTCGGAACCTTCGGCGGCCGTCGCGAGGGCGACGGCCGCGGCGGGCTCGTCCTGCGGCCATGCGGCAGGCACATCGGCGGGCTCGGTCGCGAGGGCCGGCGTCACGGCGAAATCGAAGTCGACCGTCGGGATCGCCGGGGCCTCGGCCGTCGCCGTGTCGGCCGTGGGCGCCGCGGCCGGGATCGGCGCCGCGAGCGCCTCCGGCTCTGCGGGGCGGGCGTCCGGCTCCGGCGAGATGGCGTCGGGTGCGGCCGAGATCACGTCGTCCCCGGCGGTCTCGACCACCACATCGTCGGCGAGCGGCTCGATGATCACCAGCGTCGCGGCCGATGCGACCTCGACGTCCTCCGCGTGCGCAACCGCTTCGACGGGGCCGGCGTCGTCGCGGGTGATCTCCATGATCGTCGAGGTTGAGATCGTAACCTCGGCGACCGCGATCTCGGCGTCGACTTCGGCCGCTGCGGTCGCGGCCAGCCGGTCGAAGTCCGCCGACCCGGTCGCAGGACCTCCGGCACGCTCCTCCGACATGCGCGTGTCCGGGATGTCCACGGCGGCGATCTCGGCCGGCGGCGTCACTGCTTTGTCGGCCCACGCCGCCGGCGGCGGCGCCTCCGGCACGGCGGGTGCGACCGGCAGCCGGCCGACCATCTCGACCAGCCGGCGCAGCCAGTCGTTCTGCTCGCGCAGCAGGCCGGCCATCGCCTCGGTCTGCTCGGCGGCGCGATCCGGCTCGTGGGACAGCGCCGCGACCGTGGTGCCGACGCTCTCGACGGCGCCGGCGAGCGACACCAGCTCGGCGCGGATCTCCGACACGATCGGTGACTTGCGCAGCGGGCCGAGCGTCGCCTCGACCAGGCTCTCCATGCGGTCGACGGCGGCGAACACCTCCTTGCGCACCCGCGTCGCCGCGTCCTGGGCGTCGGGCTCGCGCATCACCACGGCCTCGATGCGGGTGAGCGCGGCGACCAGATCCTCGAGAATCCCGGTGAGGGCCGGCGGGGCGCGCTCCTCGGAGAGCGCCTTCTCGATCCGTCCGAGCGCCGTGACGAGATCGTCGGTCCAGCCGGCCGGCGGCAGCGCGGCGTGCAGGGCGTCGACCGTCGTCTCGATCCGCTGCAGCGGTGCGAGGCCGTCGGGGCCGATCACGGCCTCGGGCGCCTTCTGCCCGGCGACCGTGGACTGCAGCTCGGCGACGGCCGCCTCGATGCGGGCGAGCGGGGCGAGGTCTTCCAGGGCCACGGCCGGCAGCGATGCCGGGCGCGGCTCGGCGAGCGCCGCCTGCATGGTGGTCTGAAAGGCCGCGAGGGTCGCCTCGATCCGGTCGATCGACGCGGCGTCGAGCGGCTGCGCGGGCGGCTCCTCGGCCCGCGGCGCGGTGAGGAACGCCTGCAGGTCGTCGAGCGCCGATTCGATGCGCGCCAGCGGGGCGAGATCGGCGGCGCGCACCTCGGGCTCAGGCATCTTCTGTGCGGCCACTGCGGCCTGCAACTCGGCCACCGCCGCCTCGATGCGCGCCAGCGGAGCCAGATCCTCGGCGCGCACCTCGGGGTCCGGCATCGTCTGTGCGGCCACTGCGGCCTGCAACTCGGCCACCGCCGTCTCGATGCGCGCCAGCGGAGCCAGATCCGCGGCCCGCACCTCGGGCTCCGGCAGCTTCTGGGCGGCCAACGCGGCCTGCAGCTCGGCGACCGCCGTCTCGATGCGCGCCAGCGGAGCCAGATCCGCGGCCCGCACCTCGGGCTCGGGAATCGTCTGGGCGGCGAGCGCAGCCTGCAGTGCCGCGACCGCGGCGTGGAGGCTCGTGACCGCGGTCTCGATTCGCGCCAGCGGGGCGAGGTCCTCGGCCCGCACCTCGGGCTCGGGGATCTTCTGCGCGGCGAGCGCGGCCTGCAGTTCGGCGACCGCCGCCTCGATGCGGGCGAGCGGCGCCAAATCCTCGGTCCGGACCTCCGGCTCCGGAATCGTCAGCCCGGCGAACGCGGCGTGCAGCTCGCCGAGGGCCGTCTCGATGCGGGTCAGCGGAACGAGATCGACGGCGCGGATCTCGGGCTCCGGGAACGTCTGCTCGGCGATCGCCGCCTCGATGCGGGCCAGTGCCGCCGCCACGGCCTCCGGGTCGACGGTCGGGGCCGGCTCGGGTTGCGCCGCGACGGCCGCGGCGACCCGGTCGATGGCGCCCAAGACCTCGGCGGTGCGATCGGCCGGCGGGGCGGGCAGGGCGGCGAGCCGCTCCTCGATCCGCCCGAGCGCCTTCGGCAGGGTGTCGATCAGCGCCGGCGGCACGGCCGGCTCGGCCAGCTTGGCGACCGTCTCGTCGCGGAAATCGGCGACCGCCACCTCGATGCGGCCGAGAATCAGGGCGAGGAGATCCATCTCCTCCAGCCGGGTCCGCCGCGCGTGCTCCTCCAGGAACCAGCGGCCGCGCCGGGTCTCCGCCAACGCCTCCGCGATCGCCGCATACTCGATGTCGGTCGGCGACGGCGGCTCGGCCGGATCGGGATCCGGGTTCGGCGGGTAAGCGGAGAGCGCGTCGGACATGGTCACCCGGTGCGATCGGAACTCGTCGAACCGGAAAGGCTCGGACCGGCAAGAACCGAACTCGCCCGCGGGCCTCGAGTCCCGGGGCGAAGCGTGGAGCGGGGCCGGACGCGAAACCGGTTTCCACTTCGGCGACCGCGATCTAAAGCTCTGCCCGACTCGCCACCGGAGCGCAATCCGCGAGATGCCTTTACTTAACAGGACTTTGCCGGACGACGGCTTCGCCCGGCGGATGGGCGCGTTCTACGCCGCCTATTTCGTCTTCGCCGGCATCCAGCTCCCGTTCCTCCCGGTGTGGCTCGCCGACCGCGGGCTCGATGCGCGCGAGATCGGCCTCGTCCTGGCGCTCGCCATGGCGACCCGGCCCGTGGTGGTGCCGCTGACGACCCGGCTGGCCGACAAGCGCGGCTGGCTGAAGGGGCCGCTGATCGCCGCCTGCTGGGTGACGGTCGCCACCTTCGTGCTGCTCGAGCAGTCGCACGGCTTCCCGGCGATCCTGGCCGCCTATGCGGCGGCGTCGATCACCCAGGCCCTGATCCTGCCGTTCGCCGACGCCTTCGCGCTCAGGGGCTTGGCCGAGCGCGGCCGCGCCTACGGGCCGGTGCGGATGTGGGGCTCGGCGAGCTTCATCGTCGCCAACCTGGCCGGCGGCCTGCTGCTGGAGCGGCTCGGGCCGCCCAATGTCGTGTGGTCGCTCGCCGCCGCCCTGGTCGCCGCCGCCGTGACGGCGAGCCTGCTGCGGCCGCTGCTTCCGCAGCCCGAAGGAGCGAGCCCGGCGGCGGTGCGGCCGAGCCCGTGGCGGTCGGGGCGCTTCGTCGCCGTGGCGGCGGCGGGCAGCCTGATCCAGGCGAGCCACGCGGTGCTGTACGGCTTCGCGAGCCTGCAATGGGCCGCCAAGGGCCTGGACGGGCTCGAGATCGGCGCGCTGTGGGCGATCGGCGTGGTGGCCGAGATCGTGCTGTTCGCGTTCTCGGGCCGCGTCGCGGCTCGGCTGCGTCCGGTCGATCTCCTGGTGCTCGGCGGGGCCGGCGCGGTGCTGCGCTGGACCGTGATGGCGTTCGACCCGCCAGCCGTGCTGCTGCCGGGGCTGCAGTGTCTGCATGCGCTGTCGTTCGGCGCCGCCCATCTCGGCGCCATGCACTTCCTCGCCGAGGAGCATCGCGGCGCCACGGCCCAGGGCGACTATGCGAGCGTCGTCGCGGTCGTCTTCGCCGCGACGATGGGCGCCTCGGGCCTTCTGGTGACGGCCTTCGGCAGCTTCGCCTATCTGGCCATGGCGGCTTCGGCGACGGCCGGCGTCGCGATCGCCCTGGTCGCCCGGCGATAGCTGCGCGTCTGCGGCGGTCCGGCTCGCCGCGGCGCCGACGCGACCCGCCGGGCCGCCCCCTCGCAGGGCTGCACCACGCCGGCGAGATCCCGCCCGCGCATCATCAGCATGTTCGGGGTGAGGCCGCCGCGCTGCGCGATCCACCGCCGCACGCTGCCGGGATAGAGGCCCCACAGCGCCCGGGTCGCGACCGGGCTGGTCACCCGGCGGCCGGCCGCGTCGGGCAGCCAGGCGGCATGGAAGCCGAGTGCCGCGTTGCGGGTCGCGCACAGGCGGTCGCGCGGGATCATGCCGACCACGATCGTGCAGGCCGACAGGCAGGTGCCGTCGATCACGACGCGCTCGCCGCTCTGCCGCACGCGCTGCCAGCGCGTCACGTAGTCGCCGATCATGCCGCCCGTGTCGGACGTGATCAGCACGTCGGCGGCGGCGGGCATTATGGCTCCCACGGCGAGCGACGCGCCGAGGCACAAGGCTGCAATCCGCATGCTCCATTCCCCCGTGAAAGCCGTCCCCCCGGATCGGCCCTGCAGGATTCGTACCTGCCGAGGTTTGTTCCCTCAATCCGGAAAATCTCAGCCCCACAACACGTGGGTAGCGGGATGGAGAATGCTGCCCTCGAAGATCAATCCGTGTGGCCTGTCGTCCACAAGCAGGAGTGGTCCGTCGAGGTCGACGAAGCCTGCACCCTGCGCCACCAGCACGGCGGGCGCGATGGCGAGCGAGGTCGAGACCATGCAGCCGATCATGATCTCGAATCCCAACGCGCGCGCTTCCGCCGCGACGGTGAGCGCCTCGGTGAGCCCGCCGGTCTTGTCGAGCTTGATGTTGACGGCGTCGTAGCGGTCGCGGAGCTTTTCCAGTGTCGCGCGGTCGTGCACGCTCTCGTCGGCACACACCGGCACCGGATGCGGCACGGCGGCGAGCGCCGCGTCGTCCGCGGCCGGCAACGGCTGCTCGACGAGCTTCACGTCGGCGGCCGCGCAGGCGGCGAGATTCGATTCCAGGTCGGCCGGCGTCCAGCCCTCGTTGGCGTCGACGATCAGGATGGCGGCGGGCGCCGCCGCCCGCACCGCGGCGATCCGGGCCGGGTCGTCCGCCCCGCCGAGCTTCACCTTGAGGAGCGGCCTATGCGCCGCGGCCGCCGTCGCGGCGGCCATCGCCTCGGGCGTGCCGAGCGAGATCGTGTAAGCCGTCGTGAGCGGCTGCGGCGCCGGCAGGCCGAGCAGCACATGGGCCGGCACCCCGGCGCGCTTCGCCTCCAGGTCGATCAGGGCGCAGTCGATCGCGTTGCGGGCGGCGCCCGCCGGCATCGCCTCCTGCAGCGCCGCGCGGTCGAGGCCCGCCGCCAGCGCCGGGCCCATCGCCTCGATCGCCGCCAGCACGCTCTCGACGCTCTCGCCGTAGCGCGGGTAGGGGACGCATTCGCCTCGCCCGAGGTGTGTCCCGTCCGACACGCAGGCGACCACGACGCACGCCTCGGTCTTCGCTCCGCGGCTGATCGTGAACGTCCCAGCGATCGGCCAAGCTTCTGATCTTGCTGAAATTTTCAATGCCATGGAACGGCCCCGATGCGGTTCACCGGGACCTCGACAGGCCGGCGCTGCGGTGTCAAGTATCGGGATCGGCGAATCGGGAGGATCCCGTATCGCGCCCCCGGAGCCTGCGATGAGCGACCGTCTGCTCGATGCCAGCGTCACGGACGGGCGGTTGGCCCTCGCCGCCGCCGGGTCGTGGACGGCGGACCGGGCCGGCGAGCTCGAGCGCCTGGTCGAGAGCGCGCTGCGCCGCGCCCGCGGCGTGCCGGCCGACAGCCGTCGGGTCGAGATCCGCATGGGCGGCGTCGAGCGGCTCGACACCTTCGGGGCGTGGCTGCTGGAGCGGCTGGTGCGCAGCCTCGACGCGAGCGGCCGCGAGGCGGCCGTCGTCGACCTGCCGGCGCGCTATCGCACCCTGGTCGACGTGGTCCACACGGCGAACCGCAGCCCGCCGGCGCGGGTTCGGCCGAACCCGATCGCCGAGGCGCTGGCCCGGCTCGGCGCGACGGTCGTCGGCCTGGTCCGCGACCTCCTGCTGATCGTGCAGATGTTCGGCGAGCTGGCCGTCGTGGCGCTACGCACCGCCGCGATGCCGTGGACGTTCCGCCTCACCTCCACGGTGCATCATCTCGACCGGGTCGGCTGGCGCGCCGTGCCGGTGATCCTGCTGATGACGTTCCTGATCGGCTGCATCATCGCCCAGCAGGGGCTGTTTCACTTCCGCCGCTTCGGCGTCGACACCTATGTGGTCGACATGGTCGGCATCCTGGTGCTGCGCGAGATCGGCGTGCTGATGACGGCCATCATGGTGGCGGGCCGCTCGGGCAGCGCCTACACGGCCGAGCTCGGCGCCATGCGGATGCGCGAGGAGACCGACGCGCTGCGCACCATGGGCTTCGACCCGCTGGAGATCCTGGTGCTGCCGCGCGTCGCCGCGCTGGTGATCGCGCTGCCGGCGTTGAGCTTCATCGGGTCGATGGCGGCGCTCTACGGCGCTTTCCTGGTCTGCTGGCTGTACGGCGGCATGAGCCCGGACGTGTTCCTGTCGCGCCTCCACGACGCGATCTCGCTCGACGACTTCGCGGTCGGCATGATCAAGGCGCCGTTCATGGCGCTGGTCATCGGCGTCGTCGCCAGCGTCGAGGGCCTGCAGGTGAAGGGTTCGACCGAGTCGCTCGGCCTGCACACGACGGCCTCGGTGGTGAAGTCGATCTTCCTGATGATCGGGCTCGACGGGCTGTTCGCCATGTTCTTCGCGACGATCGGGATGTGACCATGCTGGCGCCCTCGACCGAGATCGTCATCGGCGTGCGCGACCTGGTCAGCGGGTTCGGCGACGCGACCGTGCTGGACGGCGTGTCGCTCGACGTGACGCGCGGCGAGATCCTCGGCTGCGTCGGGGCTTCGGGTATTGGAAAATCGGTGCTGCTGCGCACCATCGTCGGCCTGCTGCCGCGGCGCTCCGGCACCATCGCGGTGTTCGGCGAGGATCCGGCGCGGCTCGGTGCGCGGGCGCGGCGGGCGCTGGAGCGGCGCTGGGGCGTGCTGTTCCAGCAAGGGGCGCTGTTCTCCTCGCTGACCGTGCTGCAGAACGTCCAGTTCCCGATGCGCGAGCATCTCGCGCTGTCGCGCCGCCTGATGGACGAGGTGGCGATCGCCAAGCTGGAGATGGTCGGCCTCGACGCCAGCGTCTGCGACAAGATCCCGTCCGAGCTGTCGGGCGGCATGATCAAGCGGGTCGCGCTCGCCCGCGCGCTGGCGCTCGATCCGGAGATCGTCTTCCTGGACGAGCCGACGGCCGGGCTCGATCCCATCGGGGCCGCCGAGTTCGACAGCCTGATCAAGACCCTGCAGCAGACTTTGGGGCTCACGGTTTTCATGGTAACCCACGATCTCGACAGCCTGCACGCGGTCTGCGATCGGATCGCCGTGCTGGCCGACCGGACCGTCGTCACGGTCGGCCCGATGGATGCCATGCTGGCGTCGGATCATCCGTGGATCCGGTCCTACTTCCGGGGCGTGCGGTCGCGGGTCGGCTCCGCCGCCGCGGTCGCCTGACCGGGGACGAAGGGCGCGGCGCGCACCGCGGACGGACGAGACGGGTACGGGTTCGGGGACGGGCGGGTTCGAGGGCGGGGCAGGTCGACGATGGAAACGCGAGCGAACTACATCCTGGTCGGACTGTTCACGCTGGCCGTCGTGGTTGGCGCCTTCACGTTCGTCTACTGGTTCAGCGCGCCGCCCGGCGGCCTCGACCGCAAGCGCTACGACGTGGTGTTCGAGGGCGCCGTGTCGGGCCTGCGGCCGGGCTCGTGGGTGCTGTTCAACGGCATCCGGGTCGGCGACGTGACCACCGTGCGCATCGATCCCGACGCGCCCCGCCAGGTGATAGTCGGGATCGCGGTCGACCGCGCCGTGACGCTGCGCACCGACACCCATGTCGGCCTCGACTTCCAGGGCCTCACCGGCTTCGCCTCGGTCTCGCTGCGCGGCGCCTCCGCGACCGCGCCCGTGCTCGATCCGCCGATCCTGCGCGCCGACCTCACGGCCGGCCAGGACGTCACCTCGGCGGCCCGCAGCGTGCTGCGCCGGCTCGACTCGCTCGTCGCCGACAACGAGATGTCGTTCCGCAACACGCTGCGGAACATGGAGTCCTTCACCCAGACGCTGGCCGACAACTCCGAGCGCATCGACCGCATCGTGGCGAAGGCCGAGGCGGTGATGACCGGCGCCGAGAACAAGCTCGAGGACGTCGCGGCGGCGGCCCGCTCGATCCGCACGCTCGCCGACAATCTCGACAAGAACATCGGCCAGATGTCGAGCGGCCTGACCCGGTTCAGCCAGACCGGCCTGCGCGAATGGGAGCGCCTCGCGGTCGACGGCCGGCGCGCCATCTCGACGCTCGAGCAGGCGGTCAAGAACATCGACCAGAACCCGAGCCGCCTCCTGTTCGGCGGCGCCCCCGCGCAGCCCGCCGGCAGCCGCACGCGGTAGGGCAGGGGCGTAGGGCCGGTGCGAGAGCCGGCTGCTCTCGCTCATTCCGGGTGAGCCTCGTGTCCCGAGCGCGGCGCAACGCGCCGTGAACCGGGACCCAGGGGCCGCGAGCCGCAGCCGTCCGCCACCGTAACTGCACCGCCAGGCCGATGGGCCCCGGCTCTGCGGTGCACCGCTGCGCGCTGCACCGCGTCCGGGGCATGAAGCCGGGGGCTGCCGCCCCCATCTCCATATCGACAGGCCCGAACGAAAAAAGGCGGCGCCCGGGGGCGCCGCCTTTCGTCCTGTCGCTTGTCACGACTGTTTGGACGCCTCTCGTTCGTTCCCGGTCGGCCGGCCTCAGTCGAACCGGCCGGCCGCGTGGGCCAGCATGGTGTAGACCTTGCCGGTCTCGGACGTCAGGTAGGTGCGGGCGACGACCTGGCCGCGATCGTTGCGCGAGACCTCCTCGAGCAGCCGCTCGAACTCGCCGATGTAGCGGTCGACGGTCTGCTTGAACTCCCGGTCGGCCCGGTAGCGCTTGCGGATCTCGTCGAAGGTCTTCTGGCCCTGCGGGGTGTAGAGCCGGCGCGAGAACACGTTGCGCTCGCCGCGATTGTAGCGGTCCCACAGCTCGGCGGCGGCGTCGTGATCGATCATCCGGGCGATGTCGACCGACAGCGCGTCGAGCGACTCGATCGTGTAGCGGGTCGCCCGCTCGTCGGCCGGAGCCTCGGCGCGCGGGGCCGGGCCTTGCGGCCGAGCCTCGCCGCCGCGACGCAGCGGCTGGTCGTCGTCGTCGTCCTGCGAGGCGCGGCTCAGGAGGTCGGAGAGCCAGCCGCCGCGGCCGCCATTGGTCGGGGCGGTGGGCGGCGCCGGGCTCTGCGGCTCGGGCGCCGGCATCCGCTCGACCGGACGCCGCGCGACTGGCGCCTGCGGCGGGGCCGGGGGCGGGGCGGGCGGACCCATCGGCACCTCGGCGCGGGCGGCCTGCGGGGGCTCGCGCATCGGCCCGCGGGCGACCGGCTGGCTGCGACCGCCGCCGCCGGAGGCGACCGCCAGCTCGGGCTCCTCGCGATAGGCCCGCCGGGCCGGCTCGGCCGCGGTGGTGTCGAGGGTGCGGCCGTGGCGGGCGACGATGCGGTTGAGCTCCGCCAGCGCCTCGATCTGGTCGACGATGACGCGCCGCATCTGGGCCGCGCTCTCGGCCGTCTCCTGCGGCAGCTCGAGGATGCCGCGGCGCAGCTCCTGACGGGTGCCTTCCAGCTCCCGCTGCATCTCCGCGGTCATGTGCTTCATGTTCGACAGCACCTCGGTGAAGCGCTCGGTCGCCGTCTGCAGCATCGACTCGGCTTCGTTGGCGGTCTGCCGGAACAGGGCGTGCGCCTCGTTCGAGGCCTGCTCGTAGACGCCACGCAGGCTCTCGGCGGTGCGCTGGCGCTCCTCCTCGGCCGTCGAGCGGACACGCTCGTGGTTCTCGGCGATGGCGCGGGCGCCCTGCGACGAGGCTTCGGCGACGATGCGGGCGATGTCGCGGGCCCGGCCCTCGGCGGCGCCGAGCGACTCCTCGAGCAGATCCGAGAAGCGCTTGAGGCGCAGGTCGAGATCCTCGGTGCGGCCGTCGAGCGTCGTGACGATGCTCTCCAGCTCGGTCCGGCGCTCCGACAGCACCTCCTCGCTGCGCCGGTTCGAGCCCTCGATCAGCTCGACCATGTCGGTGAGCGACCGGCCGTGGCTGTCGAACTGGGTGACGATCTCGCCCAGCTCGGTCATCACGCGCCCGGAGATGTCCTGGAACGTGCCGATGTGCTCGTTCACCCGGTCGGTGGTCTGGTTGGTGCGGGCGAGCAGCTCGTTCATCGTGGTGACGAACTCGGTCACGCGCGCCGACAGGCCCTGCTCGATGGCGCCGAGATTGTCCTGGGCGCCGCCCAGAACCTCCTGGATCAGGCCGTTCGCCTCGCGCAGCCGCTCGAACAGCGCGGTCGTGTCGGAGCGCAGCATGCCGTGCGTCTCGAGAATCTCGGAGACGGTGGCGACGGCGGTCTGCTTCGACTGGTCGATCGCCTCCTGCGAGACCTTCTGCAGCTCCTCGATGCGGCCGAGGATCGACTCGGTCGACTGCTCGACGGCGAGCCGGGTGGCGCTCTGCAGCTCCTGGGCGCGCGCCGACAGGACGTTGCCGGACTGGCCGACCAGGCGCGTGGTGGTGTCCTGCAGCTCCTGGGTCTTCTGGGTGATGGCCGCGGTCGACTGCGTCACCGACGTGGTGGCGGCCTTCTGCATCTCCTGCGTCGCCTGGGCGAGGGCCGCGGTGGACTGCGCCACCACGGTCTTGGTCGCCTCCTGCAGCTCCTGCGCCTTCTGGGCCAGCGCCGTGGTCGACTGGGCGACCGTGGTGCGGGTGACCTCCTGCAGCTCCTGCAGCTTCTGGGTCAGGCCGGTGGCCGACTGGGCGACGGTCGAGCGGGTGATCTCCTGCCAGTCCTGCATGCGCTTGGTCAGCGCCGCGGCCGAGTCGGTGACGGCGACGCGCGACGTCTCCTGCAGGTCCTTCAGGCTCTTGTTGACCGTGTCGGTCGCCTTGGTGCTGGCCTCGGTGATGACGCGGGCGAGCTCGTTGGAGTTGTCCATCATGGTCTGGGTGAAGGCGAAGGCTTTCGCCTCGATGGACTTCACGGCGTGGTCGGTGACCCGGCCCATGCCGGCCGTGAACTCGCTGCTCTTCGCCGTCATGGCGGAGAGGAGGCCGCTGCTCTTCTCGTCGAGCACGCGGTTGAGCTCGCCGGAACGCTTCTCGATGGCCCCGGCGATCTCGTCGGCCTTGCCGACGAAGGTCGCGGCGACCTCGGTGGACAGCCCGGTCAGCGACTGCTGCACCTCGGCGGCGTTGCGCTTGAGCGTGTCGCCGAGATGGGTCGTCACCGCGGTGAGGGTGCGCTCGACCTCGCCGGCGTCCTGCTTGAGCGCTTCGCCGACCGTCGACGACACGGTGGTCAGCGACTGCTGAAGGTCGGCGGCGTCGCGCTTGATGGTGTCGCCGAGATGGCTGGTCACGGCCGTGAGGGTGCGCTCGACGTCGCCGGCGTCCTGCTTCAGCGTCGCGCCGATGCTCGACGACACGCCGGTGAGCGTGCGCTCGATCTCGGCGGCGTCGGACCGCAGCGTGCCGCTGACCTCGCTCGACAGGCCGGTGAGGGCCTGCTCGACCTCGGCCGTGTCCTGGCGCAGCCGGCTCGAGATGCCGACCGACAGCGCCGTCAGGCTGCGCTCGAACTCGCCGGCGTCGTGCCGCAGCGTCTGGGTGATGCCGTCGGTGACGGTCGACAGCGAGCGCTCGACCTCGGCGGCGTCCTGGCGCAGCGTCGCCGAGACGCCGGACGACAGCGAGCGGAGCAGCCGCTCGATCTCGGCGGCGTCCTGCTTGAGCACGCCGCTGACGTTGGACGAGGTGGTCGTCAGGAGGCGCTCGAGGTCGACGGCGTCCTGCTTGAGGGTGCCGGCGACGCCGGACGACACGGTGGTGAGCAGCTCCTGGATGTCGCTGACGACGGAGCGGAGCTGGTCGGTCGACACGCCCGAGGCGCGCAGGATGCTGGACTCGGCGTCGGCGGCGCTGCTGCGCACCGCGTTGGCCGTGGTCTCGCCGAGCCGCTCGAGCGCGATCTCGGCCTCCATGGTGTTGACCTTGACGGCCTCGGCGAGCTGCTCGATGCGGCCGGCGAGCGTCGCGGTCGCCTCGCGGCTGCGATGCTCGATCTCGCGGGTCGCCTGCTCGAGCCGCGTCGCCAGCGTCTCGGTGGCGGCGTTGCTGCGGGTCTCGACGTCGCGCGCGGCGGTCTCGAAGCGGCCGGTCAGGAGCTCGGTCGCGGCGGTGCTGCGCTCCTCCAGGGCGCGGGTGGCCCGCTCGGCGTGCTCGACCAGCAGCGAGGCGGCCGTGCCGGTGCGGCTCTCGACCGCGTGGGCGACCGTCTGGGCGCGGTCGGCGAGCGCCGCCACGATGGTGCCGGAGCGCGCCTCCAGCTCGATGCCGAAGGTGTCCATCCGCTCGCCGAGGAACGACGCGGCGGTGTTGCTGCGCACCTCGATGTCGCGGGCGAAGCCCTCGAAGCGCTCGAGCAGGAACGAGGACGACGAGCTGCTGCGGCCCTCGATCTCGGCGGCGAGTCGGTCGATGCGGGCCGCGAAGCCCTCGGCCGCCGTGCCGGCGGTCTGCTCGATGTCGCTCGCCACCGCGGCGGTGCGCTCGACCAGGCGGTCGGCGGCGGCGCGGGTGCGGACCTCGATGTCGGTCGTCACCATGTCGGCGCGGCCGAGCAGCTGATCGGCGATGGCGTTCGAGCGCGCCTCCATGTCGGCCGTCGCGGTGCCGATGCGGGCGACGAGCGTGTCGGCGACGGAGTTGCCGCGCGTCTCGATGTCCGCCGTGGCGGTGCCGATGCGGCCGACCACGAGCTCGGCGACGGCGTTGCCGCGGCTCTCGACCTCGGCCGTGGCGGCGGCGATGCGCTCGACCAGGAGGTCGGCGACGGCGTTGCCGCGGGACTCGATCTCGGACGTGGCGATGCCGATGCGGCCGACCACGAGATCGGCGACGGCGTTGCCGCGGCTCTCGACCTCGGCCGTGGCCGACGCGATCCGGCCGGCCAGAAGGTCGGCGACGGCGTTGCTCCGGCTCTCGACCTCGGCCGCGGCCGAGGCGATGCGGCCGACCACGAGGTCGGCGACCGTGGTGCTGCGCGTCTCGACGTCGGCCGCGGCCGTGCCGACGCGGCCGACCAGGAGGTCGGCGGCCGACAGGGTGCGGGTCTCGATGTCGTGCGTCACGGTCGCGGCGCGGTCGACCAGCAGGTCGGCGACCGAGCGGGTGCGGGTCTCGATGTCGGCCGTGGCGGTGCCGAGGCGGCCGACCAGGTCGGCGATGGCGGCGGTGCTGCGGGTCTCGACGTCGGCCGAGAGCGTCTCGACCCGGCCGAGCAGGGCGTCGGCGGCCGAGCGGGTCCGCATCTCGATCTCGTGGGTGACCGCCTGGGTGCGGTCGACGAGGGCGTCGGCGACCGCCTTGCTGCGCGTCTCCACGTCGCTGGTCAGGCTCTCGGCGCGGGCCAGCATCTCCTCGGCGGCGGCCCTGCTGCGCGCCTCGACCGAGGCGGTCAGGCTCTCGGCGCGGCCGAGCAGCAGCTCGGCTGCGGCCTGGCTGCGGCTCTCGATTTCGCCGGTCAGGGTGGCGGCGCGGGTGACGAGCAGCTCCTCCAGGCGCACGATGCGGCCGTCGAGCGCGGTCGTGACCTCGTTCGAGCGGGTGGCGAGCGTGCCGTCGATCTCGCTCATCTTGCCGCCGACGGCGTCGATGAACTGCTGGCCGCCGGCATTGATCAGGCCGGTGATCGCCTCGACCCGGCGGTCGAGCGCGGCGACGACCTCCTTGCTGCTCTCGCCCACTGTCTTGCTGATGTCGGCGACGCGGGTGGTGAGCGTCTCGCCGATCGTCAGGGTGCGCTGGTCGAGCGCGTCCTGGAACCGCACCAGGCGGGTCTCCAGAAGGTCGGCGACCTCGGTCGACTTGGCACCGACGCGGGTGTCGAAGCCGTCGAGATAGACCTTCAGGGTCTCGTTGATCTCCTGGGTGCGCTCGCCGATGCGCTCGACGAGATCGCCGCCGTAGGTCTTCACGGTGCGGTCGAACTCGGCGAGATGGCGGGTGATCAGGCTCGCCAGCGTGGCGCTGTCGCGGCCGATGCGCTCGGCCAGCTCGCTGCCGCCGGTCGTGAACATCTCCTCGAAGGCGCGCAGGCGCTCGGACAGCATGTCGCGGACCTGGTCGCCACGCGAGCCGAGCTGCTCGGCGAGCTCGCCGCTGCCGGTGGTGAGGATCTCCTCGAAGGAGCGCAGGCGTGCGGCGAGCAGCTCGCGCACCTCGTCGCCGCGGGTGCCGACCGCCTCGGCCAGCGCATGGGCGCTGTCGGTGAGGGTGCGGGTGAAGGTCTCGCCGCGCTCCTCCAGCGTCACCGTGATGGTGCTGCCGGTCTCCTCCAGGCGGGCGACCATCTCGCCGCCGCGCTGGTCGAGCGTGTCGGTGATGGCCGTGCCGGTCTCCTCCAGCTTGGAGACGATGTCGCCGCCGCGCAGGCTGAGGTCGAGGACGATCGAGTCGCCGGTGGCCTTGAGGGTGTTGTTCACCTCGTCGACGCGGCTGGCGATGGTCTCGGCGATCTGGCTCGAGGTGTCGACCAGGGTGCCCGAGATGGTGTCGGTGTGCTCCATCACCATGGCGGTGATCTCGCGCGACCGGTTCTCCATCAGCTCGACGAGCGAGATGGTCTTCTGGGCGAACTCGTCGGCGACGCTGTCGAGGCGGCCGCCCAGCATGTCCTGCATGTTGTCGGCGATCTCGACGATGGCGTCGTTGAGGTGCCCGGTCTTGATGTTGAGGCTGTCGGCGAGGCGGTCGCTGACCGCCTCGATGGCCCGGGTCGCCTCGTCGCTGGTGCGCTCCAGGCGCTCCAGCAGGTCGCCGCCGCGCTCGGCGAGCGCCGCGATCATCGAGTCGCCGGCGGTGCCGAGCGCCAGCGTGATGTGCTCGCCCTTGTCGGACAGGGCGCGGGTGATGCGGCCCGCCACCTCGTTGAAGCGCTCGCCCACCACCTCGGAGACCGTGAAGATGTCGTGCGACAGGTCGAGATGGACGTTGGAGATGGCGCTGCGCACCTGTTCGGCCTCGCCGACCAGCGTCTCGCGCTGCTGGGCGATGCCGTCGAGCAGGTTGCGGATGCGCACCTCGTTGTCGTTGTAGGCGCGCTCGAGGGCGGCGACCTCGTTGTTGACCAGGGTCTCCAGCTCGACCGCGCGGGCGATGGCGCGCTCGACGCCGTCGCCCATGGCGGCGACCTCGCGGCGGATCGCCTGGCCGACGTTCACGACGCTGTCGTAGGCGACGCTCTCCGGCTCGGCGAAGCGCATGGCGGCGCGCGCCATCGCCTGCGCGACGATGCGCAGCTCCTGCGAGCGCGACACCATGTTGGCGAGCACGAAGAAGAACACGATCGGGGCGGCGATGCCGGACAGGATGCCGAACACCAGCGGCACGGCGACGGCGCCCTGGTTCATCAGCACGCCGATCTCGCCCGCATAGGCGAGGAGGAGGCCGACCGCCGAGATGCCCCAGGCGGCGCTGAACAGGCCGGCCGCCAGGTAGGGCGTGCGGGCCGGCCGGCGCTGCAGCGACTGCAGCACCTGGCCGATGGTCTCGCGATCGTCGTTGGCCGGAACCGTCAGCGGCTCGTCCATCCGGCGGGCGATCGGGTCCTGGAAGCCGGCGGGGAAGCCGGGCGGCGGCAGCGGATCGGGGCCGAACGAGGGCGGCGGCGAACGGTCGCGCCGGTCGTCGGGTTGGATCGCGGGAGTGTCCGAAGCAGGGGTCTGGGCCGGCGCGGAGCCGCCCACATTCAGGGCCTCCTGAATGGCCGACAGAGCGACCTCTGTCGGATCCTTGGCCTTTTTCGGAGTGTTCGCCATGTCGCTCGTCGCCTCGCAAGCTACGCTGAACAGGACTGAGGCCCTGTGGATAAGGTGTCCGGGGCGTGCGACCGCACGCCGTCTCGGACACGCTGCCGCAGGCGGGAATGACGATGCCGCTGGGATTCCCCCCCGTGGTGTGACTATCCTAGAGAGGTGGAAGCCCCAGGGAAACCAAGTTCGGTAACCCTTTTTTAATCATCGTTAAC
Source organism: Rhodoplanes sp. SY1 (assembly GCF_046000175.1). Lineage (NCBI taxonomy): Bacteria > Pseudomonadati > Pseudomonadota > Alphaproteobacteria > Hyphomicrobiales > Nitrobacteraceae > Rhodoplanes > Rhodoplanes sp. SY1. The sequence continues at coordinate 90,873 of NZ_JBEOMB010000005.1, read as the reverse complement.
GGGTGCGCCCATGCCAGCAGCTCTGCCCCTTCGCACGGACGAACGGCTCCCGGACGAACGGCTCCCGGACGACCATCTCCCCCTGGACCAGCCGCTTCATCTTGGGGGCGACAATGCGGCGGCTCTGCGGCCGACCGATCCGCAGCGCCGCTATCTCGAACGAGGCGTTAACGAGCCGGGTGGAAAGCTCCCGCTTTTCGACCGGGACGGGCGCGCCGTGCCGCGCAAGACCGTCGAGTCCTGCGTGGCGCACGGCTGGGCGCGGCCGTGGTTCGACAACCCGCTCAAGCCCGACTGGCTGGTCTGCCGGCTCACCGAGGCGGGCTGGCGGGCGATCGGCCGCGAGCCGCCGAAGGCCTGAGGCGGGGCGGTCGGCGCCTCCCGGGCGGACAGGGCGCGAGGGCTCGGCGTGGGTCGGCCCGCATTCCGCGCATGTCGCGACGCCGGGTTAATCCACCATTGATGATGCTCGTGAATCCACCTGTTGCGGCGGCGCCACGCCGGCTCGCTCACGCATCGGCGTTTACCCGGGAGTGACGGTCGGCCGGCCACAGTGCGCGAACAACAAGGTCAGGCGTCGAACAAAGACCGGGGCGTTCCATGCACAGCCACTTCCTCGTCGAGCCTCCCGCCGTGCCGTTGCCGCTGCCGGCGGCGGACCCGGACGCGACGCCGATCGATCTCGCGCACCTGTTCCGGATGACGCTCGGCGACGCCGACCTGCAGGCCGAGGTGCTCGACCTGTTCGACCAGCAGATCGCCCTCCTGGTCGCCCGCATGGACACGGCGCCGCCGGCCGCGATGGCGACGCTCGCCCACACGCTGAAGGGCTCGGCCCGCGGCGTCGGTGCGTGGGAGATCGTCACGGCGGCCGAGGCGATCGAGGCGGCCGTGGCGACCGGTGCGGCGGTCGAGGTGCCGCTCGCCGCCATGGACCGGGCCGCGGCCGAGGCGCGCGCCGCGATCGCCCGGCTGCGACAGGATCGTGCGGTGGAGTAATATCGTGCGGCAGAGTGAAGCGGGGCAGGGCGGTGCCTCGCCCGGTCCTTGCAAAGCGCGCCGCCGCCCCCATTTCGAGTTGGAAGCTGGACGAGCCCCCCTCCCCCCCTCACATCGTCCGGCGGACAGTGGCCCCGGTCCAAAGCCGGGGCCATCTGATTCTTCGGGGCTGGTCGGTTCTTTGGAGACTCTATAGAGAGCGTCTGGCGGAGACTCTTTAGAGAGCGTCCAGCAGAGCCTCGGTCCGGCGCCGCGCCGGGCCGATCCCGAACCCCCGAGCGAACATTTCAGAGCGTTCCGCACTCCCGATGGCCAAGATCACCTTCGTCAGCTTCACCGGATCGTCCCGCACGGTCGAGGCCCAGCCCGGCGCGACCGTGATGGAAACCGCCGTCAAGAACGGCGTGCCCGGCATCGACGCCGAATGCGGCGGCGCCTGCGCCTGCGCCACCTGCCACGTCTATGTCGACGAGGCGTGGCGCGAGATCGTCGGCCCGCCGACCGCCATGGAGGAGGACATGCTCGACTTCGGCTACGACGTGCGGCCGAACTCGCGCCTGTCCTGCCAGATCAAGGTGCGCGACGAGCTCGACGGCCTCGTGGTGCAGACGCCCGAACGGCAGGCGTGATGGCGCGACATCCGTCGTCCCGGGGCGGCCCGCAGGGCCGAGCCCGGGACCCATAGCCCCTGTCTGTCGTGAGCCACTGAAACCGGGGATATGGGTTCCGGGCTCGCGGACCTGTGGTCCGCGCCCCGGAACGACCAGCCTCACCCCACCTCGGGCACGGCGCCGCCGCCGGCGCGCAGGCGGGTGGCGATCGCCTCCGGGAACGGGCGCGGTTTTCGCGACTCGCGGTCGATCAGCACCAGGGTGGACCGGGCGAGGCCGGCGCAGCGATCCTTGTTGAACACCGCCTGGTCGAAGACGAGCGAGCTCGTCCCCACCTGCGCCACACGGGTGCCGATCACCACTTCGCCCGGATAGTGGACCTCCGCCAGGTAATCGATGTTCAGGTTGGCTTGCACATAGGTCGCGCCCTCGACCCACAGCCCGTAGCGGGGATCGCGCAGCAGCGGCACCCGGCCGCCCTCGAAGAAGGTGAGGAAGACGGCGTTGTTGACGTGGTTCTGCGCGTCCAGGTCGCGGAACCGGATGGTGTGGACGACCCGGTGGGGAAAATCGTCCGGCCGGGGCGGTTGCCGCCGGCGCGCGGTCCTCTCGTCGGTCACGGGTTGCAGTCCTCGCGGGCGTGGCTTACAGGCTCGGACCCCGAGCCGCCGCGGTCGCGGCGACCTGTTGTGCGGCGCCGCCGAGCGTGTCGCAAGCCGCGCGCATGCAGTCGTGGTCTGCGCCGCGGCTCGACCCGGCACCCCCGTCCGCCGCAGCGAAGGCACCATGACCGATCCGCTGATCGATCCGACCGCGACCGCCCCGATCAAGACCGACGCCCTGATCATCGGGGCCGGCCCGTGCGGCCTGTTCGCCGTGTTCGAGCTGGGCCTCCTCGACATCAAGGCGCATGTCGTCGACGTGCTGCCCAAGGTCGGCGGCCAGTGCGCCGAGCTCTATCCGGAGAAGCCGATCTACGACATCCCGGCCGTGCCGCGCATCACCGGGCAGGGGCTCGTCGATGCCCTGATGGAGCAGATCGCGCCGTTCGGCCCGAGCTTCACGCTCGGCGAGATGGTCGAGACGGTGGAGAGGATCGGCGACGCTGGGTTCCGCTGCACGACCGACCGCGGCACCGTGCTCGAGGCCAAGGTGGTGGTGATCGCCGCCGGCGGCGGCTCGTTCCAACCCAAGCGACCGCCCATCAAGGGCATCGAGGCGTTCGAGGACTCCTCGGTCTTCTACGCCGTGCGAAAAATGGAGGCGTTCCGGGACAAGCGGCTGATGATCGTCGGCGGTGGCGATTCGGCGCTCGACTGGGTCGTCAACCTGCACCCGGTGGCCCACCGCATCACGCTCGTCCACCGGCGCGACGAGTTCCGCGCGGCGCCCGCGACCGTCGACAAGATGCGGGCGCTGGTCGCCGAACGGAAGATGGACCTGATCATCGGCCAGGTGATGGACCTGGCCGGCGAGGGCGGGGCGCTCGAGGCGGCGCTGGTGAAGACCGCCGACGGCCGGATAATCGAGGTGCTGTGCGAGGCGATGCTGCCGTTCTTCGGCCTGACCATGAAGCTCGGCCCGGTCGCGAGCTGGGGCGTCGCACTCGACGGCAACCTGGTCAAGGTCGACACCGAAAGGTTCGAGACCAGCGTGCCTGGCCTGTTCGCCATCGGCGACATCAACACCTATCCGGGCAAGCTGAAGTTGATCCTGTCCGGCTTCCACGAGGGCGCCCTGATGGCCCATGCGGCGGTCCGATACGTGTTCCCGGACAAGCGGGTGGTATTTCAGTACACCACGTCGTCGACCAGCCTGCAGAAGAAGCTCGGGGTGAGCTGACGTTTTCGCACAGCGGCATAAGGCCCTGCGTGAATTCGGGAATCACGAATTGGCGCGACGCCGCTGAACGTCGGAGCGGTATTGTCGTGACGACACGCGCGTTTGGATTCCACCCGGGCGCGTCGGTCCACCCAATTTTTCCCAGTTGCTAATGGGCGATTTCAGTCCGTAATGACCCGTATAGCGCGACCGGGCTAGGGCACCTGGTCGGCTATGCCGGACGGCGCACCGTCCGCTGAGGTCAGGGGGACGGGAGTGGATCGCCAGCCGATCATGTCGCCGCGTGCGACTGCCACGACGGTGCGGGCGCGGGGCAGCCGCTCCGGCCGGCGCGGCCGTGCAGGGCGCATCTCGGCGGCGCTCCTCGGCAGCACGGCGCTCGCGGGCCTGCTCGCCGGGCAGGCGCTGGCGCAGGCGACCTGGACGGGCACCGGCAGCGGCACCTGGGACGATCCGGCCGAGTGGTCGACCAACGTGGTTCCGACCACCACGGCGACGTTTCCCAACATCGCGAGCCCGGCGCTCGCCATCACGTCCCCGGCCGCGATCGAGACCATCGTCTTCACCAGCGATGCGCCGGCCTACACGATCAACGTGATGGCCGGCTTCGACATCACCGGCGCCGGGGTCGTCAACACCTCGTCGGCCACGCAGACCTTCGACCTGTTCGGCGGCGGCCTGATCGTGTTCCAGAACGCGAGCAGCGCCGGCAACGCGACCTACAACCTCTTCACGGCCGCGCTTACGTTCGACAACGCCAGCACGGCCGGCAACGCGACCATCGTCAGCACGTCAAGCAGCACACTCAGCTTCACGGGTGCGAGCAGCGCCGGCAGTGCGACCATCACCAACGACAGCTCGCTCCTCCAGTTCTACGGCACCGCCACGGCGGCCGCCGCGACGATCACCAACACCAACTACGGCACCATGATGTTCGCGGCCGCGACCACGGCCGGCTCGGCGACCATCACCAACACGCAGCACTCGGGCATTCAGTTCGGCGACACGAGCACGGCCGGCAGCGCGATCATCACCAACAGCCAGTGGGGCCAGCTCGCCTTCACGGGCGACGCGACCGCCGGCTCTGCGACCATCACCAACCAGGCGATCGGATTCACAAGCTTCGGGCTCGGCTACGGCACCGAGACGACGTCGGCCGGCTCGGCCAGGATCGTCAACGACGGCGGCACGACGCTGTTCTGGTCGCACACGACCGCCGGCAACGCCACGATCGTGAACAATTCCGGCGGCGAGACGGTCTTCAACGCCTGGAGCACGGCCGGCAACGCCACCGTCGTCACCAATTCGGGCGGCCGCACCGACTTCTTCGATTTCGCGACCGGCGGGCTCGCGGCCTTCGTGACCAACGGCACCGGCGTCGTCGACTTCGGCGGCAGCACGGGAGCGGACGGCAACGGCCGGATCACGGCCGGCTCGATCGCCGGCAGCGGTCGTTATTACATCGGCGGCGGCAACACCCTGGTGGTCGGTGGCAACAATCAGTCGACCACCGTGACGGGCCGGATCGCCGACTACTCGGCCTGCGGCTGCGGCACGCCGGGGCCGGGCTCGTTGGAAAAGGTCGGCACCGGCACGCTGACGCTCGCCGGCACCAACACCTACACGGGCTCGACGCTCGTCACGGCCGGCACCCTGATCGTCAACGGCTCGATCGCCTCGTCGAGCGGCCTCGTCGTCGCGGACGGGGCGGCGATCGGCGGCTCCGGCGCGCTGCCTTCGGCCACCATCAACGGCACGCTCGCACCCGGCAACTCGATCGGCACCGTCACGATCAACGGCAATCTCACCTTCGGATCGGGCAGCGTCTATGCGGTCGAGCTGTCGTCGACCGCGTCCGACCTCACCCGCGTCACCGGCGCGGCGGCGCTCGCCGGCACGGTCGCGGTCACGCTGCTGCCGGGCGAGACGGCGGCGCGGCACTACACGATTCTCACCGCCGCCGGCGGCCTCACGGGAGCGTTCTCCGGCGTGTCGTCGTCCGGCCTGCCGCCCTGGTACACGGCCGTGGTGGGCGTCGTCGGCAACAACGTCGTGGTCGATATCAGTCTGGCGCTCGCCGGTCTCGCCGGGCTGAGCGAGAACCAGCGTCAGGTCGGCCGCACGCTGGACCGGGCCTACAACACCGGCCCGGGACTGACGGGCCTGTTCACCACCGTGCTCGCCGCGCCGTCGATCCCGTATGCGCTGACGCAGCTCTCCGGCGAGATCGCGACCGGTGCGGCGACGGCGGCGTTCCGCCAGACCGACCAGTTCCTCGAGCTGATGCTCGACCCGTTCGCCGGCTCGCGGGCGGCGGGCGGAGTGGCGCCGGGCGCGCCGGCGCTCGCCTATGCGTCGGCGCCGGGCGCGACGGCGCGCGGGGCCGGGGGCGCCGCCATCGAGCGCGCCGTGAAGGCGCCACCGACCGCCCATCTCGGGCCGCACTGGCGCCTGTGGGCCGGCGCCTTCGGAGCCGACGCGACCTATCGAGGCGATGCGCATACCGGCAGCCACGATCTCGGCGCCCGCAACTGGGGGCTCGCCTCCGGCGCCGACTATCGGATCACGCCCGACGCGGTGCTGGGCGTCGCGCTGGCGGGCGGCGAGACCTCGTTCTCGCTCGGGGGGCTCGGCTCGGGCCGCGCCGACACGCTGCAGGTCGGCGGCTACGGCAGCTGGCGCGCCGGACCGGCCTATGTGTCGGCCGCCGTCTCGTATGGCTGGCACGATGTGCGCACCGACCGCTTGGTCTCGCTGCCCGGTGTCGCCGACCGGCTGCTCGGCGATTATTCCGGCCACGCGGTCGGCGGTCGCGTCGAGGCGGGCTGGCGCACCGTGGCGACCAGCGGGATCGGCGTCACGCCGTTCGCGGCGATGCGGGTGCAGGCCTTCCACACGCCGACCTACGCGGAGGCCGATGCGTCGGGGCTCGCCGGCTTCGCGCTGCGCTATGCGGACACGACCGCGACGGCGACCCGCAGCGAGCTCGGCACCCGCTTCGACGTCGCCGCCTGGCGCTCCGCCGATGCGGCCCTGACGGTGCGGGGCCGGCTCGCCTGGGCGCACGAGTTCTCGACCGAGCGGGCGCTCGACGCGAGCTTCGTCAATCTCTCGGGCTCCGGCTTCACGGTGTTCGGCGCGACGCTGCCGGGCGACTCGGCGCTCGTCTCGGCCGGCGCCGAGCTGAAATTGTCCCGCGGCATCACGTTGCGCGGCAGCTTCGAGGGCCAGTTCGCCAACGACACCGAGATCTACGGCGGCATGGGCTCGCTGTCGGTCGCGTGGTGAGCCGCGGCGGCGGGCGGCCGCGAGTCCATCCGCCTCAATACACCTTGCCGGTCATCTTGATGTCGGCCCACACCTCGCGGACCGTCTGGGTCATCTCGATCTTGCGGTCGGTGTAATAGGTGTGGAGCAGGTGGTGCGCCTTCTCGGAGTTCGGCGTGCCGAGATAGTCGCGATAGAGCGCCTGGACCTGCTCGTTGCGGTGCGATTGGCGCACGGCCTTGGTCTTGTCGATGCCGAACAGCGTCTCGCGGCGCTTCAGCGCATGCGGCAGATAGGCCTTCTTGGAGCGCAGCGTGCCGCCGCCGTCGACGCAGCCGCCCGGGCAGGCCATGATCTCGACGAAGTCGAGATCGGAGTTGCCGGAGCGCACCTCCTCGACGATCTGCCGGGTCGGCTTGAGACCGTGGCACATGGCGATCTTGACGGCGCCGATGTCGCCGCCGAGCTCCACGGTCGCGGTGCGCACGCCTTCGAAGCCGCGCAGCTGCTCGATCTCGACATGCTCCAGCTCGCGGCCGTTGACCACGTAGTACATGGTGCGGATCGCCGCCTCCATGACGCCGCCCGTGGTGCCGAAGATCGCGCCGGCGCCCGAGTACTCGCTCATGTAGGGATTGTCGAAGGTCGAGGGCGGCAGCGTCTTGAGGTCGATGCGCTCACGCTGCAACATGCGGGCGAACTCGCGCGTCGAGAGCACGACATCGACCTCCGGCACGCCGTCGTGGATCAGCTGGCGGCGGACGATCTCGTCCTTCTTGGCGATGCAGGGCATGATCGAGATGACGCGGACGCGCTTCGGGTCGTTCCTCTCCCGGAGCCGGTGCAGCAGCTCGGTGCCTTCCTCCATGATCACGAGGTCGGCACCCCAGTTGGTGTCGAGCACGATCGAGGCGCCGAGCTGCTTCAGCGCCGTGATGATCTGGCCCTCGACATTGGTGCCGGGCGGCAGGCCGAACTCCTCGCCGAAGCCGACCCGCACGGCGGGCGCGAACTGCACCACCGTGATCAGCTCGGGGTCGTACATCATCTCGAGCGCCCGGTCGGTCTCGTCGCGCTCGCCGAGCGCGCCGGTCGGGCAGACGAGGACGCACTGGCCGCAGGTGACACAGGCCGAGTTCTTCTGCGTCAGCCCGTGCCGCAGGCCGACCGCGGTGTCGAGGCCGCTGTTGATCTGGATGAGCGCGTCGACGCCCTGGCCGTCGCGGCAGATGGCGATGCAGCGCTGGCAGCGGATGCAGCGCTTCATGTTGCGGATCAGGGCCGGCGAGGATTCGTCGACGGGGCGGGCGGCGACGCGGGCCGGATCGAAGAAGCGGTTCTGCCGCAGCCCGACGAACTGGGCGACGTCCTGCAGGTCGCATTTTCCGTGGCGGATGCAGGTGGCGCAGTCCTGGTCGTGGTCGGCGAGCAGCAGCTCGACCTGCAGGCGCTGCATCTCGCGCAGCTCCGGCGTGCGAGTGTTGACGTCGAGCCCGTCCTGTAACGGCGTCGTGCAAGACGCGACCAGATGCGTCTTGTCGGCGTGCGGCATCTTGATCTCGACCAGGCAGACCCGGCAGGTGCCGGGCGCGTGGTCGATGTCGTGCAGCTCGCACAGCGTCGGGATGTAGACGCCGTGACGGCGCGCGCATTCCAGGATCGTCTCGCCGGCCCGGCCCGTCACGGCCTTGCCGTTGATGGTGGCGCTCAGGGTCGCGGCGTCGGCGGGCGCGTCGGCGGCGGGCGTGCCGGTCGGAACCATCTCGGTCGTGCTCATGGCGAGGTTCCCTCCGGAATGGCGCGCTCGGTGATCACCGAGTAGGTGCGGTAGCAGCGCATGCAGCGCTTGGCCTCGCGATAGGCCTGCTCGGGGCTGATCGTCTGCTCGACCTCCTCGAACATCAGCTTGCGCACGGTCGGGTCGAGCTCGGGATGGTGGACGCGGTATTGCGGCTTCACCGGCACCTCGACGGCGTCGTCCGCGAGCATCTTGTTGTCGTTGAGGATCTGGCGCATGCGCGTGCGCGCCTGGAAGCAGGTGTGGCCCTTCTGGATCCAGTCGTCGATCGAGCGGGCGGCCTTCAGGCCGTTCGCCATCGCGTGGATCAGGGTCGAGGGACCCGACGCGCAGTCGCCGCCCGCGAACACGCCGGGCCGCGACGTGGAGAGATCGACCGTGTCGATCGCGACGCAGTTCCAGCGGTCGAAGGCGATGCCGTCGTCGGCCGTCAGCGCGCCCTTGGCGACCTGCTGGCCGATCGCCGCGATCAGGGTCACGCAGGGCATGATGCGCTCGGTGCCCGGCACCGGCTCGACGCCGCGGCGACCGTGACGGTCGGGCTCGGTCTGGCGCATGGTGGCGAGCTCGACGCCGGTGATGCGGCCGTCGGCCGAGACGATGCGGACCGGGTTGGTGAGGAAGTGGAAGGCGACGCCCTCGGCGATCGCCGCCTCGACCTCCTCGCTGTCCGCCGGCATGTCCTCGCGGGTGCGGCGATAGACGACGTGGACCTTGTCGGCGCCCATGCGCAGCGCCGAGCGGGCGCAGTCCATGGCGACGTTGCCGCCGCCGACCACGATCACCTCGCCCGACAGCGACACGGCCTTCAGCCCGGCGACGTGATCGTGCACCTCCAGGAGAAAGCCGATGCCGGACTTGTAGCCGGGCATCGAGGGATCCTCGTCCGTCACGCCGAGCCGGATGCCCTGCTGGCAGCCGATGGCGAGGAACACGGCCCGGTAGCCGCGGGAGAACAGGTCGTCGATGGTGAAGTCGTGGCCGAGCGCACGGTCGAACAGGAAGCGGCCGCCCAGCTCGGTGATGATGTCGGTCTCCTTGCGCAGCACCGACTTGGGCAGGCGGTAGGACGGGATGCCGATCGCCGCCATGCCGCCGGCCTCGCCCATCGCCTCGAGAATGTCGACGTGATAGCCGTGCAGCAGCAGGTGGTAGGCGCAGGAGACGCCGGCCGGGCCGGCGCCGACCACGGCGACCCGCATGTCGGCGCCGAGCGGCTGGGCGATCAGCTCGCGCCCGAAGGTGAGCGCGCGCGATCCCGTCTGCTGGTCGGCGACGTAGCGCTTGAGCGTCTTGATGCCGACCGCCTCGTCGACGAACTTGCGCCGGCACGCCATCTCGCAGAAGCGCACGCAGACGCGCCCGCAGGTCGCCGCCATCGGGTATTTCTGCAGGATGACGCCGAGCGAGTGCTCGGGCTTGCCGTCGCGGATGTAGTCGATGTAGCGCGGCACGTTGATGCGCGACGGGCAGGCCTCGATGCAGGGCGCCGTCATGTAGGCCATGCCGTGCTGCTCGGGCTGCGGCCCGCGGGCGATCTCGGCCTCGATCACGTCGCGGAAGCCGCGGAGCGCGTCGAGCAGGGCGCTCGCGCAGGTCTGGCCGAGGCCGCACATCGAGGTGTCGGTCATCTGCACGGCGAGCCGCTCGATCTCGGCGAGGCCGAGCGGGCTCGGCCGGCCCCGGCGCAGCGCGTCGAGCGCGTCGCGCACCAGCACGGTCCCCATCCGGCAGGGCGTGCACTTGCCGCAGGACTGGTCAGCCGCCTCGACCATCTGGCGCCACAGCGCGTCGACCAGGCTGACGGTCGGATCGAAGATGAAGAAGCCGCGGTCGCCGAAGAAGGCACGGATTCGGTTCTTCGGATCGAAATCGTCGACGTTGGCGAGCTCCGGAAAGGCGTTCGCCGGAAACGGGGTGGCACCATCGCGGTTGTCGAAGACGATGCCGTCCCAGACGCCGTAGCTGACCTCGGTCATGGCTGCCCACACTGTCTGGCTTCGGATAGCGGGGGTGCGCCGGCCATGGCCATCCTACTCCACCGATCCGTCCGAAGCATCCGGTGGAACCCGCGGTCGCCCTCGCGCGACACGAGGGTCGCGGCGGGCCGGTCACGGGCTCGTGCGGTGGAGCGGGCGTCCGCTCCCGGGGACATTTTGGGGGTGCGCTGCAAAACGTGCCGTTCGACTCGCGGCGCGACAAGCGTGCCGTTCGCAAGTCCGTGTTGCAGGACCGGCCATGCGGCCGGCGCATGATCGCCGGCCGGACTTGGCACGACAGTGTCGTGACGGCCGCGCGGCCGCGCGTGTCGGCCGCTCAGCGCCCGGGAAAGGCGCCCGAGCCGGCCGTCTGCGGCGCCGGAGGGACGGGCAGCGGACCGGCTGCGCCCGACGCGGGCAGGGCGGGCGGCAGCGGCTCGACCGTGATCGCCAGGTCCGGCTGCGGCAGGCCGAGCACGGTGCGGGCGGCCGGCAGGGCGGCGTCGGCCATGGCGGCGTGGCCCTCGGCGGTCGGATGGACGGCGCCGCCATAGACGGCCGAGAGCACGCCCCAGGTGGCGTCGTGCAGGTCGCTCGGCTGCATGGTCGGCGACACGCCCTCGGGGAACGTCATGGCGGCGAAGTAGCTGTCGTTCGCCGTGCGGATCCAGCGCGCCCGCGGGGCGTAGGGGCGGAAATCGGACGGCCGCGCCGCGCAGTTCAGCGGGGCGGTCGCGCCTTCGACCGGGCTCGTCGCGAAGCTCGTCCCGTCGGTGGCGAAGCAGTCGCGGTCGAACGCCGGATCCGCGGCCGAGCGGGCACAGAAGCCGTGGTCGGCGAACGCGGGCTGGTGGGCGTCGACGAAGGTCATGCGGTCGCGGCCGGGATCGGCACAGGCGACGCCGCCCGTGCAGGTGGCGAGCGCCTTCAGGCGCGGGAAGAAGCCGCGCTCGACGAACTGCGAGATGCGGGCGAGCCGGTCGCCGTCCACCCCGAAGGCCGGATGGACGTCGAAGCCGTCGCGGCTCGTCGGGCACGCACCGCCCTGCGGCGACAGCGCCGGATGGCCGTAGGAGACGTAGACGAGGCGGTCGAGGCTGCCGCCGAGCAGCGGCTTCAAGGCGCCGCGCAGCCGGTGGAAGCCGGTCGGCAGCGTCGTGTCGATGGCGCGCTGCGCGCCCTCGACCGTGCCGATGACGCCGGCGCGGCGGAACAGCGTGCGCTCGGCCGAGGCGTCGATGATCACGTCGGCGACCAGCCCGGAGAAATCGACGTCGTTCGCCCCGACGGTGAGGAACACGAGGTCGAGGCCGCGCTGCGGGTGCGCCTTCCGGGCCTTGGCGAGGAGGTCGCGGAGCTGGGCGATCTGGCCCGGCATCTGGCGCGGGCAGGACGCGGTGCCGCTGGTGCCGCAGTTGAGCTCGCGCGACGGCTGGCCGGCGAACAGGCCGGTCTCGATGGTGGCACCCGTGCAGGCGAGCGGCAGGAAGGTGACGGCGAGGCGCGGGTTCTCGACGGCGAGCGCCAGCGCGGCGCGCAGCTGATAGCCGTAGAGCGAGCGGTGGCAGGGCGCGCTCATCCAACGCGCCGAGAGGCGCGCCCATTCGGCCCGGTCGCTGTCGCTGCCGATGCCGCCGCCCCCCGACTCGCAGGCCTTGTCGCCCTTGAAGCCCGCTCGGCCAGGCCGGAAGAACTCGTTGCGGCCGCCGCCGCCGAAGCGGCGGAAGCAGAAGCCCTCGTCGGACAGCACCACGGGCCGGTCCGGATTGCCTTCACCCGAGGCGATCGAGTCGCCGAGCCCGGCGATCAGCAGATCCTGGACGAGGATCTCGGTGGTGGCGCGGCGCGGCGGCTGGCCCGTGGCGGCGCCGTCGGGCGCCACGATGTCGACCACCGCGATGGTCGGCTTGCCGAACACGACGCGCAGATTGACCGGCTCGGCGCACGGCGCCGTGACGCTGCGCGGCAAGGAGTCGCCGTCCTCGAACGTCCAGGTGCATTGGGCGGCCGGGTCGACGGCGCCGGCGAGCCGCGCCTCGATGCGATGATCGGCCGGCGCGAGATACGACTCGCGCACCCCGTCGCGCAGGCACTCGTCGGCGACCCGGCCGGCCGCGTCGGTGCACAGCCGCACCACGGTGTCGCGCGCCCAGCCGCGCCCGTCCGTCTCGGCGGCGAGCGCCTGCTCGGTCGCCAGCACGCTGCGCCCGGCGGCTGCCGCCGTCACGTGGCGCTGGAAGTCCTTCTCGTCGCGGAACAGGCGGAAGCGGTTCTTCACCTGCCAGTCGATGGCGACGCCGATCGCCGGCTCCGGCAGCGGCGCCGGCACGATCGCCGGCACGGCCGGCTGGGCGTTCGGATCGGGATGGACCGTGATCGACGGGATGCCGGTGCCGGGGACCGCCTCAGGGGGCGGCGCGAGCGGAGTCTGGGCGGACGCTCCGGTGACGAGAACCGTCGCGGCGAGGCTCGCCGCGAGCATCCTCGCCAGCGCTCTCGCGCCCTGGATCCCGCACCCCGCCATGATCGTCTCCCGTCACCCCGGCCTTCACCCGAAGCTCTATGGGCTTCGTTCTATACGGCGGCGCGGCGACAAAGCGGCGAAAGCATGACGGGGCGGCGGCCGGTGGCGCGCCATCACGCGCGGGACGCGCGTCCGAGCCCGCCCTCGGGGGTCTTGCGCGGCATTTCGGGGTCCTGGCATTCGAGCTCGGCGTCCAGCTCGGCGCCGACCAGGATCACGATCGACGAGATCCAGATCCAGGTCATGAAGCCGATGACCGCACCGAGCGTCCCGTAGGTGGCGTTGAAGCTGCCGAAATTCGCCGCGTACCAGGAGAACAGCGCGGATGCGCCGAGCCAGGCGATCGCCGCGAAGGCGCTGCCCCAGGAGATCCAGCGCCAGCGCGCGGTGCGGCGGCTCGGGCCGAACCGGTAGATCACGGCGAGCGCGAAGGCGAGCACCAGCAGAAGTATGGGCCAACGGCCCCACTGCAGTGCCGTCGCGGCGGGGCCGGCGAGCCCGACATAACCGAACAGGATCGGCACCACCACGACGGCGGACAGCGCCAGCATCAGCAGCACCAGCCCGGCCAGCGTGAAGAGCAGCGACTGCACGTTCAGCATCACGAAGCTGCGCTTCTCGTCCTCGTCGTAGACGATGTTGAGCGCATCGAAGATCGCCTTCATGCCGGCATTCGCGCTCCACAGCGCGGCACCGACGCTGATCAGGAAGGCGACGCCGAGGCTGGAGCGACCCTGCTCGGCGAGGCGCTGGAGCTGGCCGCTGACCACCTCGATGGCGCCGCCGGGCAGCACGGTCGAGAGCTGATCGATCTGCCCGGTGAGTTGGCGCGGATCGGTGAACAGGCCGTAAATCGAGACGAGCGCGGCGATCGCCGGGAACAGCGCCAGCAGCGCGAAGAAGGTGACGCCGCCGGCGATCGAGGTGACGCGATCCTCGGTGAAGCGCCGGTAGACGCCCTTCAGGGCCGGCCACCAGCCGCGCCGTTTCGGTCGCTGCTGCGACGGTGTGAGATCGTCGCGGCGCAGCGTCGTCGCGGGTGTGGCCTCGCGACGGCCATAGCCGAGCGCCAGCAGCGCAGCCGATAACCCGAGCACCACGAGAGGCGACCGGTCCGGTGGAGGGGAGGGGGGCTTCATCGCGGAGGTGTGTAAATGACCTGTGATCGCGCCGCGCGACGTGGCTGCGCAGGATGAAGGCACGCACCGGCCGGCGCTGGAGCGCCGGCCGGGGGGCGTGTCCATTCAGCTCGGACGCTTGCCCGGCTGGCTCGGTTGCTGGCCCGGGCGACTCGTTCCCGACGTCGAGGGCGTGCCGGGTGATGCGAAGTGCGTCGCTTGGCCGACCCCGGCCGACTGGCCGGGCGTGGCCGAACCGGCCGTCATCGTGTCGCGCTGCACGGGGTTGCGCCGCACGTCGCTCTTGCCGGCGGCACCTTTGCCCATCTCATCCTTGCCCGACTCGCTCAGGCCAGCCTCGCCCTTCCCGACCGTCTTGTCGGCGTCTGCCGCGAGCTTCTCCTTGGCGTGGTCGAGCTCTTCGCGGGTGCTCTCCTTGGCGGCTTCGGCGACCGCCGCGACCTTGTCGCCGAGCTCGCTCGCCTTGCCGCCGAGGTCCCGCGCCCGGTCGCGGAGATCCTGCGCCGCCCCCTGCGCCGCCCCCTGGGCCGAGTCGGTCGTGAGACCCTGCTCCTCGGCGGCCTCGCGCACCCGCTCGGCGACGCGGCCGGCCGCGTCCTTGGCTTCGCCGTAATAGCTGCGCACCGCCTCGGATGCCGACTGCTTCATGTCGTCGGCGGCTTCGCCCATCAGCTCGTCTTCGGTCCGCGAGCGCGGCATGGCGGCGCCGATGAGCGCCCCGAGCGCGAGGCCGACGGCACCGACCACGAGCGGCTGCTCGCGGACGATCCGCATCAGCCCGGCCTGCGCGTGCGACGCTTGGTCGGCGATGCTCTCGCCCATCGAGCGGGCCCGCGCATAGGCGCCGTGACCGAGATCGGCGGCACGGTCGTAGGCCTCGTGACCGAGATCCGCGGCGTGGTCGTAGGCCCCCGTCGCGGCATCGTACGCCCCGCGACCGGCCGACGCGGCGCGGTCGCCGAGATCATGGGCGACGTCTCGGGCGCCGCGGCGTGCGCGGTCGGCGGCGCTCGACGCGAGACCGGCGGCCCGGCCAGCCGCGTCGCTGGCGCTCTCGTAGGCGCCGCCTGCGGCATCGCGGGCCGAGGCGGCCGCACCGCTCGCCCCGGACGCCATCGACGAGTAGGCGCCGCGCGCCTTGCCGCTCGCCGCATGTACCGCGCTGCTCGCCGCGTCGGCGGCGTGACGGGCCGTGCCGTCGTGCTGCGAGGCGGTGCGGGTCGTCGGACTCGGATAGGGCGAGGGCTCCGGCACGATCGAGGGCGCCGGCGCGCGGCGCGGCGCGAACATCAGCCAGGCGAGCCCGGTCGCCACCAGCGCCACCGGGAGCGGCGAGGCGCGCACCTGACGGCCGAGATTCTGGACGAACTCGCCGCCGCCGTGGCCGCGGGCGAACTCCATCGCCTGGTCGACGATCTCGCCCGGCGTCATCCGGTCGCGCAGCGCCTCCAGCGTGTCGGCGAGCTGGGCGCGCTGGCGCTCGGCCTCGGTCTCGATCTCGCGAGCGGTCGGCATCGGATCACCTCACCTGATTGCGCGCGACGGCCGCGTCGCTCTGGAGCTGGGACAGCGTACGGTTGGGAGTCAGGTTCGCGGCCTTGAACCGGCCGGCGCCGACCAGCGCCAGGATGGCGCCGACCAAGAGCGTCGCGCCGCCGACCAGGAGGGCGGCCCAATGGGCCTGCCAGCCGGCGTCGATCATGGCCGCCACGGCGGCCTGCAGCAGGATGACGAGGCCCGGCATCACCAGCACGGCGCCGACGGCGACCAGCGCCACGCCGGTGCCGACCTGACCGATCTTCTCGCTCATCTCGGTGCGGGCGAGCCGCGTCTCGGTGCGCAGCAGCGACGTGACCTGCTGAATCAAATCCGTGAACAGCGCCGGGACCGAGCGATGATCCTGGACGCGCCGGTCGTGGACGGGCTGGTCGTGGAGACGAGTGTCTTCGAGACCCATGATCGTCTCTCCTCAGAACTCGTTGTGGGGGAAGGCGGCCGGATTGGTGCGCGTCGCCGGCCCCGTGGCGGCCGGGCTGCGCGGCGAGGTGCCGGTCGCGCTGCCCGGATGCGGCTGCAGGGGCGGGCTCGTCGTGCGGCGCGGCGATCCGGACGCGCTCGTGGTCGCGCCCGCGTGCCCGGTCGGATCGGGCGCGCCGCTCTTGAGGAAGCGGGCGAGCGCGAAGCCGGCGACCAGCGACAGCCCGAAGAAGGCGGCCGTGTTGTTGCGCGCGAAACGCTCGGTGTCGCGTGCCAGATCCTCGACGCTCTTCTGGCGCACCGACTGCGAGAGATCCTCGAGCTGCGAGGCGCCGCGCCGGATCCACGCCGCCGCCTGCGGCATCTCGTCGTCGAGGTCGTCGGCGGCCGACGAGATCGCCCGTGCGACGCCGCGCACGCGCTGCGCCCCGGCTCGCTTCTGCTCCTCGGCGAGCGAGCGCGCCTTGCGCTGCAGCGGCTCGGCCATGGCGGCGGCCTGGTCGCGCATGTCGGCGGCGGCGGCGGCGACCTCGTCCTTGACGCTACCGGCGGCCTGCTTCGCATGGCCGGCGGCCTGGCGCACCTCCGCGGCGATCTGCTCGGCGTCGCGCCGCAGCTCGTCCTGGGAGCCCGCTTGCGGGCTGCCCGCCTGCGTGCCTGCCGGACGCGAGCCGGCGGACTGTCCCCCCGCGGTCGATGATCCCGAGGGCGCTTGCGATGGTGAGGTCGAGCCGGGCCTGGACTGGTTCTGCATGGCGACGCCATCCCTGTCGGACGCGGCGGGTGCCGCGCCGTGCTGCTGTTTCGACGATGGAACGCGGGAGCCGACTCTTCGGAGCGCGACACGATCGCCGCGCCGCGCCGCGTCGGCCGCGATCTTCGGCTCAACGTCAGGGGGTTGGCGGAGTTCCGCGGGGCGCGGCGGCCGGCTCGACCGGCGCGGCCGCGCGGCTATACTGGCGCCGCGCGTAAGCAGGCGCGCGACGCCCGCGGCCGTGCCGGCCCGGGCCGGAGGGCGGCATGTTCATCAGCTTCTTCCATGCGCTCAAGAGCGCCGGCCTGCCGGTGACGCTGCGCGAGTATCTGACCCTGATGGAGGCGATGGACGCCGACCTCGCCGCGCGCAAGGTCGAGGACTTCTATTATCTGTCGCGGGCGCTGCTGGTGAAGGACGAGCGCAACCTCGACAAGTTCGACCGGGTGTTCGGCACCGTGTTCAAGGGCTTCGAGAGCACGGCCGAGGCGATCACGGCCGAGATCCCGGCCGACTGGCTGAAGAAGCTCGCCGAAAAATACCTCACCGAGGAGGAGAAGGCGCAGATCGAGGCGCTCGGCGGGCTCGACAAGCTCCTGGAGACGATCAAGCAGCGCCTGGCCGAGCAGAAGGGCCGCCACCAGGGCGGCAACAAGTGGATCGGCACCGGCGGCACCTCGCCGTTCGGCGCCTACGGCTACAATCCGGAAGGCATCCGCATCGGCCAGGAGACCAACCGGAACTTTCGCGCCGTGAAGGTGTGGGACAAGCGCGAGTTCAAGGATCTGGACGACACGGTCGAGCTCGGCACCCGCAACATCAAGATCGCGCTGCGGCGCCTGCGGAAATTCGCCCGCACCGGCGCGCCCGAGGAGCTCGATCTCGACGGCACCATCAAGGGCACGGCGCACAAGGGCTATCTCGACATCCACATGCGGCCCGAGCGCCACAACGCCGTGAAGGTGCTGGCCTTCTTCGACATCGGCGGCTCGATGGACTGGCACATCTCGCTGACCGAGGAGCTGTTCTCCGCGGCGCGGCTCGAGTTCAAGCACCTCGAATATTATTATTTCCACAACTGCCTGTACGAGCGCGTCTGGAAGGAGAACAAGCGGCGCTGGGACCACACGACGCCGACCTTCGACGTGCTGCACACCTATCCGCACGACTACAAGGTGATCTTCGTCGGCGACGCCTCGATGAGCCCCTACGAGATCGTCACGCCGGGCGGATCGGTCGAGCACATGAACGAGGAGGCCGGCCAGGTCTGGCTCGATCGCGTCACCCGCACCTACCCGGCCTGCGTCTGGCTCAATCCGGTGCCCGAGGACCAGTGGGAGTACACGTCCTCCATCCGCATGATCCGCCAGCTGATGGGCGGCCGCATGTTCCCGCTGACTCTGGAGGGACTCGATCGCGCGATGCGGGAGCTGGTGCGGTGAATAGTTGTCGTATTGACCAGATTGATTCTTTTGACGTTGCGTTTGGAGACTTGGGATTGCGCGTCGGTCGTCGGACTGGGCCAAATAAGCGCGCTAAAGCGGCCGAAGAATGGTTTGTTCTGAGGATGTTCCTGGAGCCTGCAGTTCGAGTCGGCTACTTTGACCTGCCGATTTATGTTCGTAAGGGATGCGAAGTTGAACGCGAGCCTGACTTCGTCATAACCGCTGGAATGCAGGAGTACTGGATTGAAGTGACTCAAGCCACCGGCGAGTCCGACCAGAAGGAGTTTCAGCAGGTTGAAACCCGGGGGGGCATTCTGCCAATTGGCAGATACCTGTCCAGACAAGGCCGTGAACAAAAAGGCAGGTACGAACCTGGCGAGGCCTGGGCGGAGAAAGTTTGGGCCGACGATGTGCTCAAAGCGGTCGACAGGAAGACAAAGAGAGTAATTTTTTTAGCATCCGATAGAGCGAGGCACCTTATCGTCTACCCAAACTCAAATCCTGCATTTCTTCTCTTGGATGAAGATGCTGAACATGAAGCTGCAAGTGTGCTTCAACAAGAAGTTTTTCACCGTGCGAGTGAGTTAGGCAATAGGGTGAATGGATGTCTGGTTCATGTCGTTGGGAAATTTTCGATCTATTTCGATATTGTTAACGAATTTCGTGTCTGGCGAAGGCCTTCGAAGTAGCCGGTTTTGATGGCCCACTACATCGCCCTGATCCACAAGGATCCCGAGAGCTGCTACGGTGTGTCGTTCCCGGACGTGCCCGGCGTGATCACGGCCGGCGACACGATCGACGAGGCGATCCAGAACGCTGCGGCCGTGCTCGTCTTCGCGGCGGAAGATTGGTCGGATCTCGACGGCGCGGCGATCCCGTCGCCCCGCACCATCGACGAGTTGCGAAGCGATCCGGCGTTCCGTGAGGATGCGGCCGACGCCGTCGTGGCGGCCGTGCCGTTCCGCGTGGCCGCGGCGGCGGAGTGATTTTGAAGAACGCTTTCGGCGCGCCCCGTTCAGGCCGCCCGCTGCTTCGGCTCGAGCTCCAGCCCGAGAGCGCCCAGCACGCGCATGACGGTGTCGAACTCGACGCGCGTCTCGCCATTGAGGGCGCGATAGAGATTTTCACGCGAGAGCCCCGTCTCGCGTGCGACCTCGGTCGTTCCGCGCGCCCGCACCACGGTGCCGATCGCCTTGGCGATGAACGAAGCGTCCCCGGTCTCAAATGCCTCGGCCAGGAACGCGGTCACGTCCTCCTGGGTGTCGAGAAACTCGGCGGCGTCGAACTTTTTCAGTTCAGGCATCGTCCTTCTCCAAATCCGTCAACACCAGTCGGGCCATTTCGATGTCGCGGGGCTGCGAGGACTTGTCGCCGCCGCAGAGGACAACGAAGGCGTCGCCACGGTGCGCGTAGTAGACTCGGTAGCCTGGGCCGTCGTGGATGCGAAGCTCGCTGATCCCACCTCCGACCGGGGCGACGTCGCCGGGGTTCCCGTCGGCGAGCCGCATCAGCCTGACGACGATCTTCTGCCGCGCCCTGACGTCCCGCAGACCGCGAAGCCACCGGGAGAATGCCTCGGTCTGGTAGACCTCGGTCATCGTCGCTCGCCCCGAACTCTCAAAGAATGTAGCGTATACGCTACAGAAGCGCAAGGTTGGCAGCGCACCCGGCCTCGCCCTGATGTCTGTCGATCAGCCCCCCTCACTCCCCCGGCGCCAGCGCGTCCTTCTGCACGGCCGGGGCGATGCCCTGCGCCAGGGCGGAGGGGCCGGAGGGCGGAACTGCCTCGGGCGACGCCGACGGGGCGGCGGCGCGGCGCCAGGCGTCGAGCAGATTGACGAAGACGCCCAATAGCGTCGGGCCGATGAACAGGCCGAGGAAGCCGAAGGCGAGGAAGCCGCCGAGCACGCCGAAGATGATCAGGGTGAGTGGCAGCGGGGCGCCGAAGCTCACCAGCCAGGGGCGGATCACGTTGTCGACGGTCGAGACCATGATGCCCCAGGCGACGATGAAGATCGCCCAGCCGGTCTGGCCGAGCGTGAACAGCCACCAGCCGGCGCCGCCCCAGATGATCGAGAGGAGGATGCCGAACTGGCTGAGCGCGATCAGCATCGAGACGAAGCCGAGCACAGCGGCGCCCGGGACGCCGGCGAGCAGCAGCCCGAAGGTCATCAGCCCGGCCTGGATCGCGGCCGTGCCGACGATGCCGTAGGCGACGCCGCGCACCGAGTCGGCCGCCGTGTCGAGCGCCGCGCCGGCCGTGTCGCCGCCGAGCCGCACCGTCACGTCGCGGATGGCGTGGCCGATCGTCTCGCCCTGCAGCCACAGCAGCGTCGCGACGGCGAGCGAGACGAGCACCTGGAAGATGCCGTCGGCGAACGCCTTGGCGATCTCGACGAGCGCCCGCTGCAGCTCGGCCGAGTAGGACTTGAACACCTCCTGGACGATGCTGCTCGGGTCGGCGAGGTCGGTCCAGACGCGGCGGATCGGCTCGTCGATGAACGGGATGTTGGCGAGCCAGCCGGGCAGCTCCGGCATCCCGGCGAAATAGGTCTGGGCCTGCTGCAGGCCTTTCACCAGCCGCTCGGCGAGGCCGGGCGCGAGGAAGACGGCCGGCAGCCCGATGGTGGCGATGGCGGCGAGCAGCAGGAGGCTCGCGGCCAGCACGGTCGACAAGCCGTGCCGCACCAGGAAATCGCGCAGCGGCCAGGTGGCGATGGCGAGGATGCCGCCGAACAGGATGCCGGTGATGAACGGCTTCACCACCAGGAACACGCCGAGCAGGAGCGCGACGAACACGGCGAGCGCCGTCATCCGCTCGATCAGGCTGGCCGTCGAGGCGAGCTTGGCGGCCAGCACCTCCTTGGAGGCGTCCGGGTGGGCGGGATCCTTCGGGGTCGTCATCGGGGGCTCGTCGGTCGCGCGGCCGGCGCGACGATCGCGGCGGCGGCGGGAGAATAGCCGACCTCGCGGTGCACCGCACCCGGCAGCCTCCGGCCACCGCACGGACCGCCGCCGCCGGTTGCCGGACCGGCGCGGCCGCGCTCTAATCGGGGACCGGCTGCCACCGCGGCCGGCCCCGCACCCCTCTCCGCCGCACCGACCCCCCGATCCCCACACGACCCCGCGAAGGAGCCGTCATGCCCGGGCAGGCCGCGCCGTCCCCGTTCCAGCTCGAGGAAGCCACGATCGACGAGATGCACGCCGCCATCCGCGCCGGCGAGATCACCTGCGTCGAGATCGTGCAGCACTACATCGACCGGGTGCGCGCCTTCAACGGACCGGCGAGCCTCCTGGTGACGGCCGACGGCGCGCCGGTGCCGACGGCCGCCGGCACGGTTCGCGGGGGGGCGCCGCTCGCCTTCGCGACCGAGACCGTGAAGGCCGCCGACCTCTTGCCCGACCTCGACCGCTATCAGGGGCCGCCGCTCGATCTCGGCCGCATGGAGCCGACCGCGTCCGATCCGTCGGTGCAGCAGCAGTACGGCATGGTGGTCGGCAAGCCGAACGCCGGCCAGGTCAATGCGCTCTCGACCATCAACATCCGGGGCGAACGCTCGGTGACCTTCCGTGGCGACTTCGACCGCCATCCCGACGACGGCCCGCTGCCGCCGGATGCGCCGCCCGGCGCCGAGATCTTTCGTCGCTATCCGGATGCGCTGGAGCAGGCGGCCGCCTTGGATGCAAAGTACGGACGCGATCCGGATCTCGAAAAGCTGCCGCTCTACGGGGTCGTCTTCTCGTTCAAGGACCCGTTCGACACCAAGGATATGCGCTCGACCGGCGGCGGCGATGCGCGCTACGACGTCGACGTGCCGGCGCGTGATCACGTCCTGGTCGAGCAGCTCCGCAAGAAGGGCGCCATCATCTTCGCCAAGGCGGTGTGCACCGAATACAACGGCCGCGGCGGCGGCGATCCGGGCGGACGCCACAAGCCGGACCGCGTGATCGCGTCGACGCTCGGCTATCAGCGGTCGAGCTGGGGCGGCACGCCTGCGAACCCCTACGACACGCGGCGCGCGGCCTCGCTCGGCTCGAGCTCGGGCTCGGCGCTCTCGGTGTCGACCAACCTGGTGATGGCGAGCCTCGGCGAGGAGACGCGCGCCTCCTGCCGCGGCCCCTCGAACCACAACGCCGTCGCGTTGATCCTGCCCCACAAGGCGATGCTGGGCTTCGACGGCGGCGCCATCGGGGCCGACATCTATTGCGACCGCTCCGGCATCCATGCCCGCACGCTCGCCGACTGCGCGAAAATTCTCGATGCGCTGAAGGATGCGGAGACTGGCTATTACGATCCGCGCGACGTCTACACGACGGTGCCACGCTCGTCCGTGCTGGCGAGCGGCTACGCGGTCCACACGACGGGCAGGGGCGTGCCCGGCGAGCTGACGGGGATCAGGCTCGGCGTCGTGCGCGAGTCGATGCGAGTGCCGGAGGGCTCGCTCGCCGAGGGGCCGATCGTCACGGCGGCGGCGCGCGAGATCAAGGAGATCATAGGAGAAAAGCTCGGCGCGACGCTGGTGGAATCACGCGAGCCGTCGTGGACGCCGGATCCCGACATCGAGGCGATGACGGTCGATTTCACGGCCGCGCTGGCGCGACTGGTGCCGGTGTTCATGCCGGATCTGCTGTTCCGGCTCGGCCGCGACGGCCGCCCGCTGTTCCAGGAGTTCGCCGACGCGATCGTCCCGACGGAGTTTTTGCCCGGCAAGGTGTTCGGCTCGGGCACCCTGACGCCGATCGACTATTGCGTCGCGCTCGCCGAGGGGCGGATCGCGCCGCCGAAGAAATTCGACATCGCTACCATCCAGCAGCAGGAGCTGGCGTCCACGTTCCGCTTCCACATCAGCCAGTATCTGACACGGCGCGCCGCAGACTGGGCCGCGCAGGGCGTCACCGAGACGCTCGCCGACTGGCCGACGCTGAATGCGCGGTCGAAGTTCTGGGGCGACGATCAGCGCGCCGCCTTCCGGAACTGGGAAGAGATCGCCGATCCGCGCAACGCCCTCGGCGGCCGCCAGGGCGTCAACGAGCGCATCATGCTGCGCGAGCTCCTCCGCCGCGTCGACATGATGGTGATGCTCGAGAACCGCCTCGATGCGCTGGTGCGGCTGCATACGCCGTGGCCGCCCGGCCTGATCGGCCATCCGCACCAGCACGACATCCTGCACAACCTCGCGCCCGAGTCGCTGTACGGACCGAACGCCGGCCTGACCGAGGTGCTGGTGCCGGCCGGGTATGTCACGACCGTCTACGATCCGGTCTTCGCGCTGTCGGCGGACGGCACCCGCTATGTC
Organism: Rhodoplanes sp. SY1; assembly: GCF_046000175.1. Classification (NCBI taxonomy): domain Bacteria; kingdom Pseudomonadati; phylum Pseudomonadota; class Alphaproteobacteria; order Hyphomicrobiales; family Nitrobacteraceae; genus Rhodoplanes; species Rhodoplanes sp. SY1. The sequence continues at coordinate 67,241 of NZ_JBEOMB010000005.1, read as the reverse complement.
TCGGCCCCGTCGCGGACGCCGACGACGATTCCGGCGCCCGGCCTGCCGTTCTCGCTCGTCTTCCGGGCCGAGCCGGGCCGCGAGGACGTGATCCTGAAGGTCGCCTCGGCCTACGAGGCGGCGTCGCGCCGGCGCATCCCGCCGCCCGCCTTCGGCCCGATCCCGCGGAGGCGGCGTGGGTGAGGTGTATAGTCAGAACCGGCTATGTTGGATGTGATGAGATGCGCGATGTCGGGGCTGCCCATGCGATTTGTAGGGGCCTGATTAGATCGAAATTAACCGGCCATCCACCGTTGCGGCGCTAAGGTATCACGCTATTCCATCAGGCCAGGACGGGTGGGGCATGACCGACGCCATTGCCGACGAGCAATTCAAGACCGACCTCTCCTACATCGCCTTCGAGCCGGACAATGTCGCTTTGCTGAAGGAGGTGAAGCCCGTCCTGATGGCGGCGCTGCCGCGCATCCTCGACACGTTCTATCAGAAGACCGCGGCAATCCCGCCGCTCGCGGCGATGTTCAAGAGCGCACAGCGCATGGCCTATGCCAAGGAGGCGCAGACCAAGCACTGGTCGTACCTGTTCGAAGGGCTGTTCGACGAGCGCTACCGCGAGTCGGCCAGGCGCATCGGCCAGACGCATCACCGCATCGGCCTGTCGCCGCACTGGTACATGCTCGGCTACGGCATGCTGCAGGCCGAGCTGCTCGCCGCCGTGATGGCCGACAAGAGCGTGCTGCTCACCGCGGCGCAGCGCCGGCACGTCGCCGCCGTCCAGGCGGCGGTCAGCCGCGCCGTGATGATCGACATGGATTCCGCGCTCTCGACCTATTGGGACGAGATGGAGAAGGCGCGACGCGAGGACGCCGAGACCACGATCGAGCGCATCAACAGCCAGGTGCTCGACACGGTGACGACCGTCGGCACCTACAACAAGTCGCTGCTGGACAGCGCCGACTCGATGAAGATGGTCAGCGAGGCCGTGACCGAGGACGCGACCTCGGCGACCGGCGCGGCCGGCACGGCGCTCGCCTCGGCCCAGACCGTGGCGGCGGCGGCCGAGGAGCTGCACGCCTCGATCGCCGAGATCGCCCGCCAGGTGAACCGCGCCTCGGCGGCGGCCCGCACCGCCGACGGCCGCATGAAGGAGACCCGCAGCGTCGTCGACAATCTCGACAAGGCGGCCGACGAGATCGGCCAGGTGGTCGGCCTGATCGGCGACATCGCCTCGCAGACCAACCTGCTGGCCCTCAACGCCACGATCGAGGCGGCACGCGCCGGCGAGGCCGGCAAGGGCTTCGCCGTGGTCGCCGCCGAGGTGAAGACGCTCGCCAACCAGTCGGGCCGCTCGGCCGAGCAGATCGCCGGCCAGATCAGCCGCATCCAGGAGGTCGTCCGGCGCACCGCGACGGCGATCGAGGAGGTTGCCGCGACGATCCGCGAGCTCGAGGGAATCTCCTCGTCGATCTCGGCCGCCGTCGAGGAGCAGTCGGCTGCGACCAGCGACATCGCCCAGAACGTCGGCCAGACGGCCACCCATGTCGGCGAGGTGAGCCGACTGATGGAGGACGTGCTCGGCCGGGTCACCAAGGCGCAGGGCGCCTCGCTCTCGGTGCACGATTCCACCCGCAGCCTCGACGCCGTGGTCGGCACGCTCGGCCGGATGCTGACCAAGGCGGTGCGCACCGCCTCGGCGGTGGCGCAGCGGCGGCGCTATCGCCGGCGCGGCGTGATGATCGACGCGCAGGTGGCGTCCGGCGGAACCACCGAGCCGGTGCGGATCCTCGATCTCTCGGAGGCGGGCGCGCTGCTGCACGGCGGCGGCCGGATCGCGAGCCATGCCGCCGTGGTGCTCTCGGTCCCGTCGGAAGGGCTGCGGGTACACGGCACCGTGGTGGCGTGCAGCGAGGGCATCCACCACGTTAACTTCACCGACGAGCTCGACAGCGCGCAGGTCGACGGGCTGGCGAAGAAGTACTTCGCGCTGCTGATCGAGACGGCCAAGCAGGATCATCGCGCCTTCGTGGCGCGGGTGCGCGACGTGGTCGGCGGCAAGGCGGCGGCGGGCGAGGGGGAGGTGACGCACCACACCTGCCGGTTCGGCAAGTGGTACGACAATGTCGGCGACGACGTCCTCACCGAGCTGGCGTCGTTCAAGGCGATCGCGCACCCGCATCTGTCGCTCCACCAGGCCGGCTTCGGCGCGCTGGCGGCGGTCAAGGACGGCCACACGGCGCTCGCCCGGACCAAGCTCGCCGAGCTGGAGAAGCTCTCCGACGAGATCGTCCGCGGCCTCGACCGGCTGGCGGCCGACATGGCCGCCCATTACGGCGAGACGCGCCGGGCCTCCTGACCGGCGTCGGCGGGAGCGCGCCGGCCCGGGATTTCGCTCGTCTATTTTCTCCGCCGTGTCGGTGGGGCGGGCGCTCCTGCGTCCTCGGGACAGTCGGGCCGTGGCGGCCCGGCCGAACGAGGGAGCCCCCGATGACCGACACGACCCGGACCGACTCGTCCGTCGAGACCATCGGCGCCCTGCAGGTCATCCCTCAGGGCGACGACATGGTGGTGCTCACCCGGATGTTCGCGGTGCCCCCCGAGCGCGTGTTCCAGGGCTGGTCCGATCCCGACCTGATGCGCCGGTGGCTCGCCGGGCCGCCCGGCTGGAGCCTGGTGGCGTGCGAGATCGAGCCGCGGGTGGGCGGCGTCTACCGGCTCGGCTGGCGCGGTCCCGACGGCACCGAGATGCGGCTCGACGGCGTCTATCGCGCGCTCGAGCCGGGCCGCCGGATCGTCGGCGTCGAGCGATTCGCGATGGGCAGCTGCGCCGGCGATCCGGGCGACGTCGAGGTGACGCTGACCTTCACGCCGGTCGACGGCGGGACACGGCTCGGGATGGCGATGCGGTACGCCAGCAAGGAGGCGCGGGACGGCGCGCTGGCATCGCCGATGCCGGACGGCGTCGCCGGCAATCTCGAGCGGCTCGCCGGTCTGCTGGCGGCCGGCCGGGACGGCGATCGGTCGCGGGCGGATCAGTCGCGCGGCGACACCGCGCCGGCGTAGCGGCTGCGCTTGGCGCGCAGCGACGAGGCGATCTGCTGATAGTTGCCGCGCGCTTGGATGTGGGCCGGGTCGTAGCCCGGCATCGGGCGGGCGATGGCGTAGCGGGCGCCGTGGCGGTCGATCCAGCGCCACACCTCGGAGGCGTCGCCGCCCGGCTCGATGGTGATGTCGATGGCGCGGCCGTGGCCGTAGCCGCCGGTGCGGATGCTGCCGCCGTGTAGCGAGTAGCCGGTGCGGGCCTTGAGGCCGGAGGCGAGGCGCTGGCGGTAGTCGTCGCGGAAGGCGCTCAGAATCGACCAGCGCAGCCCGTCGGCCTCCAGCGCCTTGCCCATGTGATAGAGGGTCTCGCGGAAGTCGCGGTCCATGCCGCGGATGACATAGTCCTTCAGCGACATGCCCATGCGCTTGGCGGCGGCCGGATCCTTCCAGGTGAAGTCGCCGGAGCCGTCCTTCTTGATCGGCGTGCGCAGATAGGCTTCCCAGAGATAGTCGTCGATCTCGTCGCGCGGCCCGTCGTCCAACGCGGCCGGCGGCAGGCTGGCGACGGCGCGCCGGCCGAGGCCGAGGCTGCCGGTCTCGGTCGGGTCCACCTCGACCATCGAGGCCGCGGCGAGCGTGAAGGTCGGTTCCCAGGAGAGTACGTCGGCCGGGCTGCCGTTGCCGCCTTCCGGGCCCGATTCGCTCGATTCGAGGTCGGCTTCGGCCTCGGCCGCGTCGTCCGCGTCGTGATCGGCCGGCAGCAGCGCGACCGGCCGCGTGTGCTCGACGATCCAGTGCCGCTCCTTCGGGGTCGGGAAGGGGCTCGACACGGCGAGCGGCAGGGCGACGAAAAACATCAGGCCGCCACAGCCGACCGCCCCCGCGAGCGCCGACCAGAAGGACACGTTGTCGCCTGAACCGGCGGAAGTGGCAGTCATTGCGAACCCGGATCTTCTGTTCTCGTGGCGGCGCCTTCGGGCGCCGGCGGCAGGTTGCAGCGACGGGGTTCGACCACCGCCTGCACGACGAGCCATCCTCGTCCCGCAGGGTTATCGTCTGGTTAATGGGTCTTTCGACCCGGCCCTCCCCCCGGAGCGGCACCTCAAGAAAGCGTGATCAATGCGGCGCGGGCGTGGCAACGAAAACGGGCGGTCCGAAGGACCGCCCGTCATGGTGAAGCCGACCGCGCGGCCGGCGGTCACACCGCCAGGATGTCGTCGCGAAGCGTGTAAGAGCTGAGCACTTTCATGTAGTTGCCCCGCTCGTAGGCGGACGGGTTGCGGATCGCGTCGCGGCTCATCGAGCCGCACATCTGGCTGACCGACTCGTATTCGTGCGCATCCAGCCAGGCGGCGAGGTCGCGCAGCAGCGCCTTGGCATAGCCGGGGCCGTGCTGGAGCAGGGCGGAGGTCATGCAGGCGACCTTGGCACCCGCCATCACGCTCTTGACCACATCGGTGGCGGAGTGGACGCCGCCCGTGATGGCGAGGTCGGCCTTCACCCGGCCGTACAGGATCGCCACCCAGTGCAGCCGCACCAGAAGCTCCTCGGGCCGGCTGAGCGCCAGCGAGGCGACCACCTCGCGCTCCTCGATGTCGAAGTCGGGCTGGTAGAACCGGTTGAACAGCACCAGCCCGTCGGCGCCGGCCTCGCCGAGGCGGCGGGCGATGTTGGCGGGCGCCGAGAAGAACGGCGACAGCTTCACGGCGACCGGGATCTTGATCTGCGCCTTGATGGCCTTCAGGAGCTCGACATAGCCGTCCTCGATCTCGGCGGCGCTCTTCTCGGGATCGACCGCGATCGAGTAGGTGTTGAGCTCCAGCGCGTCGGCGCCGGCGTCCTGCATCAGCTTGGCGTACTCGATCCAGCCGCCGACCGTGACGCCGTTCAGGCTGGCGATCACCGGGATGTCGACCCGGGCCTTGGCCTGGCAGATCAGCTCCAGGCAGCCGTCGGGGCCGAGATTGTAGGTGTGCAGATCGGGGAAGAAGCCGGCGGCCTCCGCGAACGTGTCGGCACCGCGCTCGAGGTCGGCGTGCAGCGCCAGGCTCTCCAGCGTGAGCTGCTCCTCGAACAGCGACGGCAGCACCACGGCGGCGACCCCGGCGTCCGCGAGGCGGCAGATGCCGTCGACGGAGTCGCACAGCGGCGAGGCCGAGGCGACCAGAGGCGAGCCGAGTTTCAGCCCGAGATAGCGGGTCGTCAGGTCGGTCATGCGGCGCTCCTTCGCGCGATTTCCTTGGTCATTCCGGGGCGCGGGCGCAGCCCGCGGGCCCGGAATCCATACACACAGGCCGGGGTTATGGATTCCGGACAGCCGGCCTGCGGCCGGCGTCCGGAATGACGAACACTCCTCACTCGTCGCCCCCGTTCGCGGCGGCGGGCGCCGCGTCGTCGTCGGCGGCCGGCTTCGGGGTCACGTCCGGGGTGTCGCCGCGGCCGGCCATCTCGGCGCGGTCGGCATAGACGCGCCACTGGCGCTCGACGTCGTCCTGGGCATGCTTGAGGAGCTCGCGGGCCGCCAGCGGGTTGGAGCGCACCAGCATGGTGTAGCGCGCCTCGTTGTAGGCGTACTGCTTGAACGGGATCGTCGGCGGCTTGGAGTCGAGCTGGAACGGGTTCTTGCCCTCGTCCCACAGCCGCGGGTCGAAGCGCATCAGCGGCCAGTAGCCGGACTGCACCGCGGCCTTCTGCTGGTCGAGACCGATGGTCATGTCGTAGCCGTGCGCGATGCAGTGGCTGTAGGCGATGATCAGCGACGGCCCCGGATAGGACTCGGCCTCCTGGAAGGCCCTCACGGTGTGCATGTCGCCGCCGCCCATCGCGATGCGGGCGACGTAGACCGAGCCGAAGGCGACCGCCTCCATGGCGAGGTCCTTCTTGCTCGTGATCTTGCCGCCGGCCGCGAACTTCGCGACCGCGCCGCGCGGCGTCGCCTTCGACATCTGGCCGCCGGTGTTGGAGTAGACCTCGGTGTCCATCACCAGCACGTTGACGTTGCGGCCCGAGCCGAGCACGTGGTCGAGGCCGCCATAGCCGATGTCGTAGGCCCAGCCGTCGCCGCCGAGCAGCCACACGCTCTTGCGCACCAGGCTGTCGGCGAGCGCGACGAGCGCCTTCGCCTCGTCGTCCTCGGCACTCGCGAGCAGCCGCTTGAGCTCGGCGACCCGGATGCGCTGCGCCTCGATGCCGGCCTCCTTGGTCTGATCGGCCTCGATCAGCGCCGTGACGAGGCCGTCGCCGAGCCGGCCGGAGAGCCGCGTGGCGAGCTCGCGGGCGAACTCCATCTGCTTGTCGGCGGCGAGCCGCATGCCGAGACCGAACTCGGCATTGTCCTCGAACAGCGAGTTCGACCACGCCGGGCCGCGGCCGCAGCCGTTCACCGAGTAGGGCGTGGTCGGCAGGTTGCCGCCGTAAATGGACGAGCAGCCGGTCGCGTTGGCGATCATGAGCCGGTCGCCGAACAGCTGGGTGAGCAGCTTGATGTAGGGCGTCTCGCCGCAGCCCGAGCAGGCGCCGGAGAACTCGAACAGCGGCTCGAGGAGCTGGACGTCCTTGACGTTGTCGTGCCGCACCTTTTCACGCGGCACTTCCGGCAGCGACAGGAAGAAGTCCCAGTTGGTGTTCTCGGCCGCGCGCAGGGGCTCCTGCTCGGCCATGTTGAGCGCCTTGTGCTTGGTCTCGGTCTTGCTCTTCACCGGGCAGACCTCGACGCACAGCTTGCAGCCCGTGCAGTCCTCGGGCGAGACCTGCAGGGCGTAGCGCCAGCCGTCGAACTCGCGCCACTTCGCCTTGGCGTGCTTGAAGGTCTCGGGCGCGCCTTCGAGCGCCGCCTGGTCGACCACCTTGGCGCGGATGACGGCGTGCGGGCAGACCAGCACGCACTTGCCGCACTGGATGCAGATGTCGGTGTCCCACACCGGGATCTGCTGGGCGATGTTGCGCTTCTCCCACTGCGCCGTGGCGGTCGGGAAGGTGCCGTCGACCGGCATGGCGCTCACGGGCAGGAGATCGCCACGGCCGGCGATCGACTCGCCGAGCACGTCGCGCACGAAGGCGGGCGCCGTCGGCGACACCGGCGGCAGCATGGCGAGCGTCGAGGTCGCGGCTGCCGGCACCGGGATCTCGTGCAGGCGGGCGAGCGTCGTGTCGACGGCCGCGAAGTTCTTCTGCACCACGGCGGCGCCGCGCTTGCCGTAGGTGTCCTGGATCGACTGCTTGATCTTCGCGATCGCATCCTCGCGCGGCAGCACGCCGGAGATCGCGAAGAAGCAGGTCTGCATGATGGTGTTGATGCGGTTGCCCATGCCGGCCTCGCGGGCCGCCGCGTAGGCGTCGATCACGAACAGGCGCAGCTTCTTGGCGACGATCGTCTCCTGCACCTGACGCGGCAGCTTGTCCCACACCTCCTCGGGCGCGCCGGGCGCGTTGAGCAGGAAGGTGGCGCCGTCCTCGGCGCCGGCCAGCATGTCGATGCGGGCGAGGAACTGGAACTGGTGGCAGGCGACGAAGTTGGCGCGGCTGATCAGGTACGTCGAGCGGATCGGGTCGGGGCCGAAGCGCAGATGCGACACCGTGCCGGAGCCGGACTTCTTCGAGTCGTAGACGAAGTAGCCCTGGACGTAGCTCGGCGTGTACTTGCCGATGATCTTGATCGAGTTCTTGTTGGCGCCCACCGTGCCGTCGGCGCCGAGCCCGTAGAACAGCGCCCGCACCGTGCCGGGCTGCTCGGTCGAGAAGGACGGGTCGACCTCCAGGCTGGTGTGCGAGACGTCGTCGAGAATGCCGACTGTGAAGTGGTTGCGCGGCGCCTGCTTGGTGAGCTCGTCGAAGACGGCCTTCACCATGGCGGGCGTGAACTCCTTCGAGGACAGGCCGTAGCGCCCGCCGATCACCCGCGGCATCGTGGTCGCGGCGCCCGAGGCGATGCGCTCGGCCAGCGCCGTGATCACGTCCTGATAGAGCGGCTCGCCGACGGCGCCCGGCTCCTTGGTGCGGTCGAGCACGGCGATCGACTTCACCGAGGCGGGCAGGGCGGACAGGAACGCCTCGGTCGCGAACGGCCGGAACAGCCGCACCTTCAGGAGGCCAACCTTCTCGCCCTTGGCGCGCAGCGCCTCGACCGTCTCCTCGGCGGCGCCGGCGCCCGAGCCCATCAGGATCACGACGCGCTCGGCGTCCGGATCGCCGACATAGTCGAACAGGCGATACGTGCGGCCGGTGAGCCGGCCGAACCGGTCCATCACGTCCTGGACGATCTCCGGGCAGGCCCGGTAATACGGGTTGCAGGCCTCGCGGGCCTGGAAGAACACGTCGGGGTTCTGCGCGGTGCCGCGCAGCACCGGCCGGTCCGGCGACAGCGCGCGCTCGCGATGGGCGCGCACGAAGCGGTCGTCGACCATCGCGTGGAGGTCGTCGTCGGTCGGCAGGTCGACGACGTTGACCTCGTGCGAGGTGCGGAAGCCGTCGAAGAAATGCAGGAACGGCACCCGGCTCTCGAGCGTCGCGGCGGTGGCGACGAGGGCGAGGTCGGCCGCCTCCTGGACCGAGCCGGAGGACAGCAGCGCGAAGCCGGTCTGCCGCGTCGCCATCACGTCCGAGTGGTCGCCGAAGATCGACAGCGCATGGGTGGCGACCGCGCGGGCGGCGACGTGGATGACCACCGAGGTCAGCTCGCCCGCCATCTTGTACATGTTGGGGATCATCAGGAGCAGGCCCTGGGAGGCCGTGAAGGTCGTGCCCAGCGCGCCACCCTGCAGGGCGCCGTGGAGCGCGCCGGCGGCGCCGCCCTCGCTCTGCATCTCGACGACGTCCGGGATCGTGCCCCAGATGTTCTTCGCCCCTTCGGACTTCCACTGGTCGGCCCACTCGCCCATGTTGGACGAGGGCGTGATCGGGTAGATCGCGATCACCTCGGCGAGCCGGTAGGCGATCGACGCGGCCGCCTCGTTGCCGTCGACGATCGAGCGCGTGCGGTTCGCCACCTGCCCGTCTCGCCGCTCCACCCCGTGCATGAACGCCTCCAGTCGCCGAAAGGGAAGCCGGCACCCTAGCCCACGGCCAACCCGGCTCGCTTGACCTGCGTCATGCGATATAAATGTCCTGCGCAGTGCCGCCCCCGCGTTCGGGAATGGCCCGGCGGCGTTCGTCGGGCCGTGTTGTGCCCCACAGTGGTGCCGGAAAACCGCGAGCGTGTGCGGGACGCGGCGGGCGGATCGCCCGGCCGGCGCGGGTCGTCCCGCCTGGAGGCGCGGCGTTGCACAGACCAGCCGGAGTCATGGGCGCCATCACGACGCAAGTCGCGCGGGCGGATGCCGGTCTCGCCGCGGTGTCCACTTCCGTATGGTGCAGCAATTATTTAAGACGCGAAAACTATACTATGATAGGAATTTTCTTCCCAGTGCTCGGCAGAAAATTCCGAGTGTAAAGACTGAAATAATCCCAGATCGACCGAAAATTCTCCGCCTGAATAGTTCCCGCCGCCCGTTGAATGCTCGGGAGCCTCGTGTGGGTGCGCCTTCGGGTCGGCCACGGTCGCTGGGGAGAGAGTGTCATGACGGTTGCGTGCGTGTCCTGGGACGACCCCGCCTTTCGTGCGTCCCCCGAGCCGACGACGGATGCGGTGAGCCCCGCCGTGGAGAACGCCGGCGCGCCGGACGACGACGAGCTGCTCCGGCGAATCGGCGAGAACGACGAGCTGGCGTTCCGGACCCTGGTCGAGCGACACGTCGACCGCGCCTTCGCGCTGGCGCTGCGCATCCTCGACAACCGGGCCGACGCCGACGACGTGGTGCAGGACTCGCTCCTGAAGGTGTGGACCCACCGCCATCGCTGGGAGTGCGGCCGCGCCAAGTTCTCCACCTGGCTCTACCGCGTCGTCACCAACCGCTGCATCGACCTGCGCCGCCGGCCGCGCAACGAGGACGTCGAGGCGGTCGGCGAGGTCGCCGACGGTGCCCCCGACGCCGTGACGGCGATGCATCGCAGCGAGGTCTCCGAGCTGCTCGACGCCGCGATGAACCGGCTCCCGGACCAGCAGCGGATCGCCATCATCCTGTCGTATCACGAGGCCATGAGCAACGCCGAGATCGCCGACGTGATGGACACCACCGTGGCGGCGGTCGAGTCGCTCCTCAAGCGTGCCCGCCAGCAGCTGCGCAAGCTGCTGCGCCGCTCGGAGCCCGACATCCGGCAGGCGTTGACGGACGATTAACCACGCCGGCGTGGCCCGCGAAACTTTCGCCGCCCGTCCTTCGCCGGACGCCTCGTTGAACTCTCAGCCGCGGATGATCCGCGCCGCTCCGCCGCCCGGCGACCGGGCGCGGGTCAGACGTTCGACGCGAGGAGAGAGCCATGCCCGTCATTTCCACCAACACGGCCGCCAACACCGCCGTCCGCTACCTGAACAGCAACGCCGACGACCAGTCGAGCTCGCTCGGCAAGCTCGCCTCGGGATCGCGCATCAACCGCGCGTCCGACGACGCCGCCGGTCTCGCCATCTCCACCAAGCTGCAGTCCGACATCGCCGCGCTCGACCAGGCCGCCACCAACGCCTCGCACGCCATCGCCGTGCTGCAGATCGCCGACGGCGCAGCCAGCAACATCAGCGACATCCTGGAACGCATGAAGACGCTGGCCTCCGAGTCGTCGTCGTCGACGATGGGCACCACCGAGCGCACCTACATCGACGCGGAATATCAGGCGCTGATCGACGAAATCGACGGCATCGGCGCGAGCACCCGCTACAACGGCCTGTCGCTGCTCGACTCCGATGCCACCTCGACCTTCACCAGCGGCAACGTGATGGTCGGCTCGAGCTCCAGCGACACGATCGCTCTCACCATGGTGGACCTCACCACCGGCACCGGCGGACTGCTGTCCGGCCTCGCCTCGACCGACGTGACGTCCACGACCAACGCGGGCACCGCCCTCACGGCGCTCGACACGGCGATCAACGCGGTCTCCAACGCCCGCGCCGGCTTCGGCGCCGCGATGTCGCGCTTCGAGTTCCGTGCCGACTCGATCGAGACGCAGAACGAGAACCTCGAGGCCGCCAACTCGGCGATCGCCGACGTCGACATCGCGGCCGAGCAGGCGAAGCTCTCGTCGGCCGAGGTGAAGACCCAGGCCGCCGTCGCGGCCGCCGCGCAGGCCAACCAGATGCCGCAGGAGCTGCTCAAGCTGCTGCAGTGACGCAGGTCCCGACAGGAGACGGCCGGGCCGGGGCACCACCCCGGCCCGGAACGCAGAGCGAGTGAGCCATGACCACCATCAGCAGCGTCACGACCAACACGTCTAGCACGTCGACGACGTCGAGCGCGGTCAGCACCGACTGGGACGCGCTGATCGAGGAGGCCGTCGCGGCGAAGCTCACCAAGGCCGACGCCATCGAGACCAAGATCACGGCCAACGAGGCGAAGATCGCCGCCTACGAGGAGATGCAGTCGCTGCTGCAGGACATCGCCGACGCCGCCCAGGCGCTGCGCGCACCCTCCGGAACTTTGGCGAAGGACGACGACGTCTTCGGGGATCGAGCCTCCTATCTCACCGCCAACGGGGACGTCGACGCGAGCAGCGTCGTCTCGGTGACGGCGGATCGGGACGTCGACGTCGGGACCTACGACCTCGTCGTCAAGCAGCTCGCCACGTCCCACAAGGTCGCGAGCGACTCGCAGAGCAGCAAGACGACCGCACTCGGATCGGCCGGCGTGTTCAGCCTTCAGGTCGAGGGCGGCTCCGCGGTCGAGATTACGGTCACCGAGGACATGAGCCTCGCCGACCTCGCCGAGGCGATCAACGACACGAGCGCGACCAGCGGCGTCAAGGCGACGGTGCTGCAGGTCACCTCGGGCTCGTACAAGCTGGTCCTCACGGCGACCGACACCGGCAAGGACATCACGGCCGCGGCGGTATCGGGTGACGACGTGCTCGGGACGCTCGGCATCATCGACGAAGACGGCGCCTTCGCCAACGAGCTGCAGGCCGCCCAGGACGCGATCATCGAGCTCGACGGCGTCGAGATCACCCGCGACTCGAACGAGATCGACGACGCGATCGACGGGCTCACCTTCTACGTCTATAGCGTCACGCCGGACGACACCTCGGTCACGGTCGAGATCGAGACCGACTACAGCGCCGTCAAGGAGGCGATCCAGGCGCTGGTCGACGCCTACAACGCCTATCGCGAGTGGGCGATCACCCAGCAGGAGCTCACGACCAGCGGCACCGCGTCGGACGACGCCGTGCTGTTCGGCGACGGCACACTGCGCAGCGTCAACCGCTCGGTGGCGAGCGCGCTGTCGACCATGGTCGACGAGCTGTCGCTCGCCGGCATCGGCATCACCTACGATTCCTCGAACCTGCTGGTGCTCGACGAGGACACGCTCGACGAGGCTCTGCTCGAGAATCTCGACGAGGTCAAGGCGCTGCTGTCGTTCGACCTGACCAGCTCGTCGGACGACCTGATGCTGCTGTCGCGCGGCGCGAGCGCGCCGTCCTCCTTCACGCTGGATGTCGTGGTCGACGCGGACGGCACCCTCACGTCCGCCTCGGTCGGCGGCGACAGCTCGCTGTTCACGATCAGCGGCACCCGCATCATCGGCGTGGCCGGCACGGCCTACGAAGGGTTCTCCTTCGTGTTCGCGGGCGACACCTCGCAGTCGATCACCCTCACGACGAGCTACGGGCTGGCCGAGCGACTCTACGCGGTCGCGGACGGCGCCGCCGACACGAGCGACGGAAGCCTGCAGAGCCTGATCGACAGCTTGACCGACCAGAACACCGACTACGCCGCGAAGGTCTCGGACATCGAGAGCAAGGCCGAGGACTACCGCGCCACGCTCGAGACCCGCTACGCCAACTATCAGGCGGCGATCTCCAAGGCGCAATCGACGCTCGCCTATCTGGAAGCCATACTCGCAGCCGAGGATGATTGATGGCCATCGAAAGGTCCGTGCGCAAGCGCACGTTCGCCCCGAAAGCGTCGCCGACCCCGTCGCCGAGCCCGATCCCGGAGTCTTACGCGCAGCCGATGCCGATGTTGGCGCAGGGCGCGATCTCGGCCTATCAGCGTGCCGCCGCGACGGTGCCGCCGTCGCGCGCCGTGGTGCTGCTCTACGACAAGGTTCTCGTGCTGCTCAGCCGCGCGAGCCTGGCGATCGAGGAGGGGCGCACGGCCGCCGCCTGGGAGGACGTGCTGAAGGTCGCCGCGATCCTGCGCGGCCTCAGCCACATCATCGACTTCCAGAAGGGCGGCAAGCTCGCCGAGCGGCTGTTCACGACCTACACGACGAACACGCTCGTCGTCCTGCAGTCGTTCCGCAAGCCGGATGCGCCCGAGCGTTACCGGCGGATCGCGGCGGGCCTCGCCGAGCTGCGCGACGCCTGGGCCGGGATCGCCGGCCTTCCGACGCGGGCTCAGGAGCAGGCTTCGCGGGGCGGGCACGCCGCCGTGCCGGTCGAGGTCGCCGCGCGTCAGGCGATGAGCGGCCGGCGCTGACCGACGCCGAGTGGCGATCGCACGGCGATCGCGTCGAGGTCGTGTCGAGGTTGCCGTGGCGGCGGGAGGGCAGGGGCTCGGCTCGTCGGGGCTCGGCTTGCCGAGCCACGAGGCGCGATGTACATGCAGCCCGTGCGGCCCGGCCGGTCGCGAGGCGCGCGAGGCCGGTGCCGCGCCGGCCGACGACGGCAGAATCGCTTGGTGTCGAACGTCGTTAGAGCGGTACCGGAATGTTAAGGAGCTTCTGGCATTTCGAATTAAGACCAGACTAGTCGGCTTCCAGAATGGAACGGGCCCCGGATGGATATTGACGACTTCGAGGATCAGGTCGATCGATGGGGCGAGGACGTCTCGGCTTGGCCGGAGCCGTCGCGCACGCAGGCGCTGGCCCTGCTGAAGGTCTCGGCCGAAGCGCGCGAGGTGCTCGCCGAGGCGAAGGCGTTGCGCGAGGCGCTCGCGGTCCGCGAGCCCGTGCGGGCGCCCGCCGATCTCGCCGATCGCATCCTCGCCGCAGCGCGCGCCACTGAACCGCAGCGCGAGCCCGCCCCGTCCCACGCGTCGCCGCTTCGGCACACCGAGTCCGCTTCGTCGTGGGCGACGGCGCTCGCCGCACTCGCCGGCGCCGTCGCGCGGCCCGCGTGGCGTCCGGCCGTCGCGCTCTCCGCTTGCTTCCTGCTCGGCTTCGCGAGCAGCTTCCTCACCGTCGCGCGCTACCAGGATCAGAGCGGGCTCGGCTTCTCCGAGTCGCTCTTCCGGTCGCTGCAGTGAGCTCGGAACCGGTCATGGCCCCGTTCGGCGGCGTCTCGCGCTCCGGCGTGCTCCGGATCGCCCTGTTGGTGTCGCTCGGGATCAATCTGTTCCTGGCCGGCTCGTGGGTCGGCTCGCTCGTGCGCTCGGACGGTGCGCCGCCGCCGCGCCCGCGGCCGCTCCATGGCGCCGTGCAGGAGCTGCGGGGTCGCATCTCGACCGACAGCTTCGACAAGATCGAGGCGTTGGTCGGCGAGATCGACGGGCGCTTCCGTGCGAGCCCCGCCGATCCGCGCCGAATGGACGAGCGGCTGCGTGTGCTGCTCGGCGCCGAGATCTTCGATCCGGCGGCCTTCGCCACGACGGTCGATAATTTCCTCGCGGCCCGCAGCGAGACCGACAAGGCGATCGCGCGGCGCATCGGCGAGGTGCTGGCCGGTGTTCCGGTCTCCGACCGCAAGGTGATCGCCGAGGTGGTGCTGCGCGGGCCCGGCCGGCCGTTCGGCCCGCCGCCGGGGCCGCCCCCCGGCCCGCCGCCGGGTCCGCCGCCGCGCTGAGGCGGCGAGCGCGAGCAGGTTCGCAAGTCGACCGCACTCCGCTCATCCGCGCGAAAGCCGGGATCCAGAGCCGCGCATCGTGTCGCCCCTGGGGATCCGCCCTCGCGGGGACGGGCGGAACGCGGGGCCGATCCCTCGAGACCGAGAGCGGCTCCAGCCATAGCGGCGGCGAAGCGGCCTCCGCGGCCGCCCGCGTCGCCCGCGACACGCGAAAAGTCTGCCGGAAATCGCCGCGCCGTCCGTTCTACTGACGAACGTCGAGCACTTCATCACATCGCGACGGACATCAGACGTCGGGCCGCCGGGCGGCCGCGACAACGGTCGAGGCATATCATGAGCGTCTCCTCGGTGACCTCCACGGCGAGCACGGCGAGCACCACCGGCACGTCGACGTCGAGCTCCAATGACATCGACCTCTCGACCGCGGACTTCCTGAAGCTGATCACCACGCAGCTCGAGAACCAGAGCCCGCTCGATCCGACCGACACGACCGAGTTCATGGGTCAGCTCATGTCCTACGCGACGTTCAACCAGATCAGCGAGATCAGCACGACGCTGGACACCCTGGTGGACACGATCTCGACCATGAACAGCACGGTGACGAGCCTCTACGAGTCCACCGCAAAGGCCTCGGCGTGATCGTCCGACCCGCCCGGCGTTTCTGAACACAGCGGTATCGAGGAGCGTATCATGAGCCTCAGCGGAGCGTTGAATTCCGCCGTCTCGGCCCTGAACTCTCAGAGCCAGGCGATCTCGATGGTCTCGGACAACATCGCCAACGCCAGCACCACCGGCTACAAGACCGTGACGGCGAGCTTCGAGAGCCTGCTGTCGTCGAGCTCGTCCTCGGCCGGCTACGCCTCCGGCGGCGTCAGCGTGTCGGCTCGCTACAACATCTCCGAGCAGGGCCTCCTGACGTCGTCGAGCAGCGACACGGCGATGGCGATCGACGGCAACGGCTTCTTCGTCGTGCGCGACGCCTCCGGATCGACCTATTACACCCGCAACGGCGACGCCGTGATCGACGACGCCGACGGCTACCTGACCATCAACGGCAATTACCTGATGGGCTGGCCGACCGACCAGGACGGCAACGTGACGGGTGGCGAGACCGCCGCGACGCTCACCCGGATCGACACCAGCGCGCTGCAGAGCGTCGCCTCGGCGACGACGACGGAAATCATCGAGGCGAACCTGCCGGCCGACGCGGCGGTCAACGCGACCTTCACCACCACGATGGACGTGTACGACTCGCTGGGCACCGCGAGCAGCGTGACCATCACCTGGGAAAAGACGGGCGAGAATACCTGGACGGCCAGCTTCAGCAACGCGACCCTGTCGTCCGACTCGTCCGTGACGTCCGGCACCGTGACCGGATCGATCGCCATCGTCTTCAACGAGGACGGCACGCTGGCGAGCACCAGCCCGAGCCCGGCCACCATCTCGATCGCCGGCTGGACGACCGGCGCGGCCGACCAGACCATCACGCTCGATCTCGGCACGGCGGGCGGCGCCGACGGCCTGACCCAGTACTCGTCGGACTCCGAGACGCCCAACATCGACCTCAAGTCGATCGACCAGGACGGCCTCGCTTATGGCAGCCTCACCGGCATCTCGGTCGAGGACGGCGGCAATGTCACGGCGACGTACTCGAACGGCGAGACCTACGTGATCTACAAGGTCGCGGTCGCCACCTTCGCCAATGCCGACGGGCTGACCACGGTGAGCGGCGGCATGTATCAGGAGAGCACCAAGTCCGGCTCGGCGACGCTGCACGAGGCGGGCCTCGGCGGTGCCGGCGACATTCTCGGCAGCAAGCTCGAGTCGAGCACGGTGGACACGACCGGCGAGTTCTCGACCATGATCACGGCCCAGCAGGCCTACTCGGCCGCGGCTCAGGTCGTCTCCACGGTCAGCGAGATGTACGACACGCTGATGAGCTCCGTGAGGTAGCGCCGTGCACGACCGCCCGACGAAGACGCCGCGGGATCCATTGCTGCATCGCGCCCGGCGCGCCACCGTCGCGGGTCGCAGGCTGCTCGAAGGGGCGAGTCCCGCCGGCCGCCGGGGGGCGGGCGAGGGCGCTGCGATCGTGGCCGGTGTCGCCGAGCTCGTCGAGGTGCTGCGCGCCCTCATCGCCGAGCGCGACCGGGTGGCCGCCGAGCTCGCCGCCGTGGACCGGCGGTCCCGGGCCGTCGCGGCCTATCGAACATGTGCGATGTCAGCGCGTCCTCCGCGGGTGACGCGATCCTGAGAATCGAGGAGTGAGCCATGTCCACGCTGTCGGTCGAAAGCGGCGCCCCGGTGTCGAACGCGGACCACTCGGTCGCCCGGGTGGTCTCCCTGGTCGATGAGCTGATCACGATCGTCGAGGAGGAGAATCGTGCGCTGGCGCGGGGGCTACCGGCCTCGCTGTCCAACTCGACGGCGCGCAAGACGGCGCTCGCCGAGGATGTCGAGCGCTGGGCCATGCATCTCCGGCGCCACGATCTCGGCAGCGCCGCGACCGACCCCCGCCAGCGCGAGCGGCTGGTCGAGCGGGTGCGCCGGCTCACGGTCGTGATGGACGAGAACGTCACGCGGCTGCGCGCCGCGATCACGGCGAGCCAGCGGCGCGTCGACGCCATCATGCGGGCGGTACGCGAGGACGTCGCGGCCCGCGCGCCCTATGGTCGGAACGGCCGGATGGCCGGTCCCGGCGCGGTCGCGGGCGTGTGCGGCAAGAGCATCCGGGTCTGAGCAGGCCCCGGCAACCGGGAGACGGACCATGTCGCTCGCCGCCACGCGCAGCATCGCGCTCAGCTCGCTCCTGACCGCCCAGACGCGGATCAGCGTCGCCTCGACCAACATCGCCAATGCCGACACGGACGGCTACAGCCGCAAGACCGCGACCCAGTCGACGCTGGTGACGGCCGGGGTCGGAACCGGCGTCGAGATCACGGCGATCTCCAGCACGGTCTCGAAGATGCTGCTCGGCTCGCTGGTCGAGGCCCAGTCCCGGCTCGGCGCCGCGACCACGATGGAGGAGTACACGAGCCTCCTGCAGGACGCGTATGGCGCGACCACGGACGACGGCGACACGACCGCCGGCACCTCGATCGCCAATGCGATCGCCGATCTCGCTTCCGCCCTGACCGAGCTCACCGACACACCCGAGAGCGCGACCCTCCAGGCCCAGGTGGTGGATTCGCTCGACAGCCTGGCGGCACAGCTCCGCACGACCTCGAGCACGATCCAGTCGCTACGGGCCGATGCAGACGACCAGATCGAGACCTCGGTCGACGAGATCAACACGCTGCTCGGTACGATCGACTCGCTCAACGAGCGGATCGCCAGCGCACAGGCGAGCGGCGCCGACATCAGCGACCTCGAGGACCAGCGCAAAACCGCGCTCGGCTCGCTCGGCGAGCTGATGAACGTCACCTGGTTCGTCAATTCCAGCAACCAGGTCCACGTCTATTCGAGCGGCGGCAAGGTGCTGCTCGACAGCACCGTGCACGCGCTCTCCTACGAGAGCGCCGCCACCGTGACGTCCGACACCGTCTACACCGGAACGACACCGAGCGGCTTCGCCGGCATCATGGTGGAAGGCGTCGACATCACGTCGCAGATCACGAGCGGCAGCGTCGGCGCGCTGATCGAGCTGCGCGACGAGGTTCTCCCCGACGCCCAGCTCGACCTCGACACCCTCGCGGTGGAGCTCGTCCACGCGCTCAATGCCGTGCACAACGACGGGACGGCGCTGCCGGCGCCGGCGACGCTGACCGGCTCCGCCGTGCTCGCCGGCACGGACGCGCTGTCCGCCACCGGTACGGCGCGGTTCGCCGTGGTCGACGACGAGGGGGCGCTCGTCTCCTACGCGGATATCGATCTCTCGACCGTCGCGACCGTGGACGATCTCGTCGCGGCGATCGATGCCGTCGACGGCCTGACCGCGAGCCTCGACGCTTCCGGTCACCTCGTCGTCGCGACCGAGAATTCGAGCTATGGCGTCGCCGTCAATCAGATGGACAGCGCGGTCGGCACCGACGGGGAGGGGCTGTCGAGCTGGCTCGGCCTCAACGACCTCGTCCGTGCGACGGGCGCCTCCGACTTCGTGGTGCGGTCCGACATTCTGGCGAACAACTCGCTTCTCGCGGTCTCCTCGCTCGACGCCTCGGCGACGCTCACGACCGGCGCCACCGTGGTGGCGAGCGGATCCAGCACCATTGCGGACGCGCTGCTCGATGTCTTCGAGACGAGCCGATCGTTCGACGCAGCCGGCAATCTGGGCAGCACCACGGCGACCTTGGCGGGCTACGCGGCCGAGGTGGTGGGCGCCGTCGCGACCGTCTATGCGGGCGCCGAGTCGGAGCTCGAAACCGCGACCGCGCTCCAGAGCAGCGTCACCGACGCGATCGCGTCGAAATCGGGCGTCAATGTCGACGAGGAGACCAATCTCCTGAGCGAGCTGCAGACCCAGTACGAGGCGGCGGCCCAGATCATGTCCATTGTCAACGAGCTGTTCTCGACGCTGCTCGAGATGGTCCAGTCCGCCTGATCCGGAGTTCCGATCATGATCGGTCGCGTCGCCACCTTCGCGCTCAGCTCGAAGATGATCGAGTCCGCGCTGCGCACCCAGGCGCGAAACGCCGAGCTGATGCTACAGCAAGCCTCGGGCGAGATCTCGACCGATTTCGGCGGGCTCGGGGCGGACAGTCGGCGCGTGCTGGAGATGCAGACCGCCATCACCCAGTCCAAGGCCTATGCGGAGGCGGCGGCGAACGCCGGCAGCCGCATCGAGATCATGTACTCGGCCATGACCGAGATGACGGATCTGCTCACCATCCTCCAGAGCGCCATCACCGGCGCGACCGAAGGCGGAGCACTCGACGACGGCACGCTCGCCACCCTGACATCCTCGATGGCCGCGTATCTCGAGGAGTTCACGGCGCAGCTCAACACACAGTACGAGGGCCGTTATCTCTTCTCCGGCGGCATGACCGGAACCGTGCCGGTCGATCTCGACAGCTATCCGGCCCAGAGCGTGCCGAGCAGCGCCACTTACGACTACTACCAGGGCGACGGCGAGATCGCATCGGTCCGGGTCAGCACCGAGCGGGTGGTGGAGTACGGCGTGACGGCCGACGAGCCGGCGTTCGAGAAGGCGCTGCGCGCATTCAGCATCATGGCCAATCTGCCGGCCGGAACGACGAGCCTCGACTCCGATACGCTCGACGAGGTGCTGACACTGACCCAGGAGGCGTTGGACGGGGTCTCGACCGTGCAGACCAAGCTGTCGATCGACGCCAACCGGCTGGAGAGCGCGATCGCGATGCAGGAGTCGTTCCAGGAGCAGGCGACCGCACTGGAATCGACCCTGACCGATGCCGACATCGCCGCCGTGGCGGCCGAGTTGGCGACTCGCCAGACGCAGCTGGAGGCGGCCTACGCGGCGATCGCCAAGATCCAAAGTCCCAGCCTCGCCGACTATCTGAAGTGATCACGCGGGAAGCGTCGGCGCGGCCGTGCCCGCCGTACCCCGTCGGGATCAGATCACCCCGAGAGCTGTGAGGATGCGCTCCGGCGTACAGGGAATCTGCACGAGCGTCACGCCGCGGCCCGACAGCGCGTCGTTGACGGCGCACAGCACCGCCGCCGAGGCTCCGGTCGTCCCGGCCTCGCCGACGCCGGCGATGCCGAGATCGTCGGGGCCGAGCGCCGGGCCGTGGGCATGGAGAAGCGCGATGTCGCACAGCTCCGGCGCGGTGGGGACCAGATAGTCGGCGAGGCTGCCGTTCAGGAGCTGACCGTCGGCATCGTACAGGAGCTCCTCGAACAGCGCAGCGCCGAGGCCCTGCACGACGCCGCCGCGAATCTGCTCGTCGACCAGCAGCGGGTTCACCACGAGGCCGCACTCGTGCACCACGACGAAGCGTTCGAGCCGCACTGCGCCGGTCGCCGGATCGATCTCGACCACGGCGAGCTGGAGCCCGCAGCCGGGCCGAAACGGCGCCTCGCTGCCATAGCTCGCGGAGGCGACGAGCTGCGGCTGCGCGCCGGGCACCTCGTGCGGACGGAAGTGGCCGATAGCGCCGATCTCGGCGAGCGTGAAGCGCACCGCGCCGCTCGCCGCCTCGACGACGGCCCCGTCGCGGATGTCGAGCGCGGCGGCGTCGGCCTGCAGCAGGCGCGCCGCGATGTCGAGAATCTCGGCCCTCAGCGCGCGGCCGGCCCGCCACGCGGCCTCGCCGCCGATCGCCATGCAGCGCGAGCCCCAGGTGCCGCCGCCGTGAAAGCTCGTCGCGGTGTCGCCCGTGATCATCTCCACCGCGTCGAGCGGCACGCCGACGGCCGCCGCGATCACCTGGAGCACGCCGGTCTCCGCACCCTGGCCCTGCTCGGTGATGCAGGAGAGGGCGCGGATGCCCCCGGTCGGCTCCAGCCGCAGCGTGCAGCCGTCGCGGCTCGACACCGCGACGCCGCCGCCGCCGTAGAAGCCGGAGCCGCGCGCCGTCATCTCGACGAAGCAGGCGAGGCCGACGCCGCGCAGGCGGCCTTTCGCGCGCGCTTCGGCGCACTCCACCTGGAGCGCGGCGATGTCGAGATGCGCGTCGAGCGTGGCAAAACACTCCTCGAAGGCGAGACGCGCATAGGTGACGCCGGTCGGCGCCGCATAGGGAAGGTCGGCGGCGCGCACCAGGTTGCGCCGGCGCACGGCGATGGGCTCGAGCCCGGCTTTTCGCGCGGCATGGTCGATCAGGACCTCGGTGACGGCGCAGGCGATCGGCTGGCCGACGCCGCGGTAGTGCCCCGACATGCCCTTGTTCTGGAACACCGCGGTGGCGCGCGCCCGGATCGCATCGAACTTGTAAGGAGCGCCGGTCTGCGCCACCACGGCGCGGCCCTCGCCGGCGCTGGAGCGCGGAAACTGCGAGTAGGGGCCGATGGCGTGCAGGTCGTCGACGTCGAAGGCGAGGATGTCGCCCTCGGCCGAGAGGGCGACGCGGCCGTGCACGACATGCTCGCGGGCGTGGATATCGGCCGTGAACGACTCCAGCCGGTCGGCCGTCCAGGCGACCGGCCGGCCGAGCAGCATCGCGGCCGCGCACACCGCGATCTCGTCGCCGTAGAGCTGCTGCTTGATGCCGAAGCCGCCGCCGATGTCGGGCGCGATGACCCGCACGCGGTGCTCGGCGAGCCCGAGCAGCACGGCGAAGTCGTTCTGCATCTGGTGCGGGCACTGGTGCGAATGATGCACGGTGAGGCGCCGTTCGGTCGGATCGAACTCGGCGACGAGACCGCGCGCCTCGATCGGCACGCCGGTATGCCGGCCGAACCGGAACGTCTCCTCCGCCACCACGGCGGCGCCCGCGAAGGCGGCGAAGACGTCGCCGCTCGCCTGGCTCTGCACCAGGCAGACATTGGTGCCGAGGTCCGGGTGAATCACGTCGGCGCCGTCTCGCGCCGCCTGCGGATCGGCGACGGCCGGCAGCGGCGTCCAGTCGATCGTGATCAGAGCCGCCGCGTCCTCGGCGACGGCGCGGCTCGTCGCCACGACGAGCGCCACCGGCTCGCCGGCGAAACGCGCCGTGTCGATCGCGAGCGCGTGCTGGAGCGGTGCGTTGAGGCTCGGGAACAGCCCGTGCACGCCGCGCCACGGCTTGCACACGGTCGCGATGTCGGCGCCCGTGAAGACGGCGGCGACGCCCGGCAGCACCTTCGCCGCGGTCGTGTCGATCGCGTCGATGCGGGCATGGCCGTGCGGCGAGCGGACGAACGCCGCGTGCAGCATGCCGGGAATCTTCACGTCGCCGACATAGCGCCCGCGCCCATGCAGCAGCCGCCAGGTGCGCCGGTGCGGGACGCTCTCGCCGATGGGGGCGGGGAGGGTGCTTTCGGTCAGCATGCCACGGCTCCGACCATCCCCATCGTCATGGCCGGGCTCGTCCCGGCCATCCACGCGCTTTCATTCCATCCACGCAGAAAAGTCGTGGATGCCCGGCACGAGGCCGGGCATGACGGCCAAGAGAGTGCTGCCGACATCGTCAAGCGCCACCTCGCTCGCTCTTCCCCACCGCTTCGATCGCGTCGACGATCGCCTGGTAGCCGGTGCAGCGGCACAGATTGCCGGACAGCGCCTCCCTGATTTCTTCACGCGAGGGCGCCGCGTGATCGGCCAAGAACTCCGCGGCCGTGAACAGCATTCCGGGGGTACAGAAGCCGCATTGGAGCGCCGCGTGATCGTGAAACGCCTTCTGGAGCGCCGCGAGCCGGCCGTTTCGCGACGCGCCTTCGAGCGTCTCGATCACGGCGCCGTCGGCTTGTGCCGCGAGCATCAGGCAGGCCCGCGCCGTGCGTCCGTCCACGAGAATCGTGCAGGCGCCGCAGACACCGTGCTCGCAGCCGACATGCGTCGCCGTCAGCGCGAGCTTTTCGCGCAAGACATCGGCGAGAGTCTCGCGTGTCGAAACCTGCATCTCGACCGGCTCGCCGTTGATCGTGCAGGCGATCGTGATCATCGGCATGTCGCCGCCTCCGGACGCACGAGCGCGGCGGCGGCGCGGCGCAGCGCCACGCCGGCGAGATGCCGCCGGTATTTTTCGCTCGCGGCGGCGCTGTCGCGCACCTCCAGCGACGCGAGCGAGGCGACGGCTTGCTCTATCAGGGAGTCGTCGATCGGGCCGGACGACAGGATCGTGGCCGCCTCGGGCGCCGGCACCGGAGTGTCGCCGATGCCGAAGAAGGCGAGGCGAATGTTCGCGAGGCGATCGCCCTCGGCGCGTGCCGCGGCGGCGAGGCCGGCCAGCGCGTAGTCGCCGCTGCGCCGCGCGAACTCCACGAAGGCGAAGCGTGACGCCTCCGTTGCGACCGGCACCGAGACCTCGATCAGAAGCTCGTCGGGGCCGACAGCGGTTTGATAGAGCCCTTCGAAGAAGTCGTCCGCCACGACCGTGCGGGTGCCGGCGGTCGATGCCAAGGTGATCTCGGCGCCGAGCGCCAGCGCACAGGCCGGGAATTCGGCCGCCGGATCGGCATGGACGAGCGAGCCTGCAAACGTGCCGCGGTTGCGGATCGCCGGATGCGCGACATGCGGGGCCGCGGCGGCGAGCAGCGGCACGGCGTGCGCGACCAGCGGATCGGTCGCGATGCGATGGTGGCGCACGAGCCCGCCGATCACCAGCCGGCCGCCGACGACCTCCAGCCGGTCGAGCCCGGCGATGCGGCCGATGTCGATCAGCCGCTGCGGCCCGGCGAGCCGCATGGCGAGCAGCGGCATCAGGCTCTGGCCGCCGGCTAGCACCTTGCTGTCGACGTCGGTCTCGGCGAGCAGCGCGAGCGCCTGCGCGACCGTCTCGGCCCGCACGTAATCGATTTCTGCGAGCTTCATGGCGCGTGCCCGTCAGCCCCGCTCAGTGGCCCGTGAACAGCCGGTTGGTGCCGACGTCGGCCGCCCAGATTTTTCGGTGCGCCTCCGCGATCCATGGCTTCAACGTTTCGACACGCGCCGCGATGGCGGCGAAGTCAGCGCGGAACTGCGGCACCACGGCCATCACCTCGTCCAGGAGCGCGTCCTGGTCCATGGTGGCGAGGCGGCCGTTTCTGATCACGACGCGGCCGTCGACCATCACGGTGTCCACGCCGCGGCCGCCCTCCGTGTAGACGAGCTGGCGCGTGGCGCTGTTGAGCGGCACGTAGGAGGGATCCTTCAGGTCGACCAGCACGAGGTCGGCGCGTGCGCCCGGCGCGATCCGGCCGAGATCGCTTCGCGCGATCGCGTGGGCGCCACCCGTGGTCGCCGCGCCGAAGGCGCGGCTCGACTGGTCGGGGCCGGGCTCCGGATCGCTGATGTGCACGAGGAGCGCGAACAGCTTCATGGCCTGGAACATGTTCTGCGCGTCCGAGCACGAGCAGTTGTCGCAGCCGAGCGCGATCGACACGCCGGCGTCCTGCAGGGCGCGGATCGGCGGGATTCCGCTCTTCAGCTTGGTGTTGCTGAGCGGGTTGATCACCACGTTGGTGCCGGTGCGGGCGAGAATCTCGATCTCGTCCGGCATCAGCCACACCGAATGCGCGAGATTGAGGCGCGGCCCGAGCAGGCCCTCGACCTCGAGCCTTCTGATCAGCGAGCCGCCGTGGTCGGGGTATTCGAGGCGGGCCTGCAGGGCCATGCCCTTCGACTCGTAGATGTGGGTGAAGATCGGCAGGTCGTAGGTCTGCGACAACGCGGCGGTGCGCTCGATCAGGGCGCGGGTGCAGCGCTCCGGCGCCGAGGGGCCGAGCGCCCAGGTGACGCGCGCACCGGGCTTCTGCTGCTTCAGCACGTTGTCCTCGAACCAGGCGAGCTGGTCGATCTTCTTGTCGGGCTCGGCCGCGGTCGAGAGATAGGGGTGGTATTCGGCCGGGAAGATCTCCTTCCAGAACGGGATCGTCTCGATGCCGCGGATGTCGGCGTATTGCAGCGCCACCACGGCGCGCACGCCGATCTCCTCGTAGGCCTCGACCACGGCCTCGAAGTGCTCGGGATCGAACGGATAGAGCGTCACCATGTCCTGCACGGTGGTCATGCCGGAGCGCAGGCATTCGAGCGCGCCGATCAGGGTGCGGGCGCGGATCTCCGCGCGGGACCGCTTGGGATACTGGGGCGGCAAAGCGAGCAGGCGCCACGTCTCCAGCGGAGTCTCGTCCATGGTGCCCTTGGCGAGCGTGTCGTGCGAGTGATAGTGCGCGTTGATGAAGCCCGGGATCACCAGCCGGTCGGTGGCGTCGAGGGTCTCGAACGCCGTCCCCTCCGTCCGCAGCTTGGCCGCGAGGCCCGTGCCGATCTCCGCGATCGCGCCGTTACGGACGAGAATGTCGCAGCGCTCGCCCTGGTGCGGATCGCCGTCGGGCAGCAGCGCGCGGCCGTTCTCGATCAGGATGGGAGTGTTGTTGTTCATTGGAGTCCTCGGAAGCGTGTCGTGACGCGGATCAGCGCGAGCCGGCATAGAAATCGAAGCGGCGCTCGACCATCCCGACCAGCTCGACCAGCACGAAGGCGAGGGCGAAGACGACGAACACCAGGGCCCAGAACTCCTCCATCAGGAAGTTCTGGAGATAGAGCTCGAACAGCTCGCCGAAGCCGAGCAGCGCGATGATGATCTGGCCGATCACCACGCCCTTGACGCCGCGCACCACCGCGAGCCGCAGCCCGGTGAGAATCTCGGGGAGCGCCCCGGGCAGCAGCACCTTGAAGAAGATCTGCGCCCGGGTGCCGCCGAACAGCCGCGCCATGTCGACGAGCGAGCCGCCGACATGGCGGATGCCAGCTTGCGTGTCGATGACCAGCACCCAGACGGCGAACAGGAACACGGTCGCGACAACGGTGGTCTGGCCGATGCCGAGGAGCGGCATCAGGGCCGGCACCAGCGCGGTGAGCGGCGCGCTGATGAAGATGTTCACCCAGATGTCCATGAGCCGCTCGGCCGGTCGCCACACCCCCATCAGCACACCGAGCGGGATGCCGACCACGATCGCCAGTGCCATGCCGATGCCGAAGGCCTGGGCCGTGACGGCGAGCGCCTTCATGAACGACTCGGTCTGCACCAGCTCGATCGCCTTGGCGACGATCGCGGTCATCGGCGGGATCAGATCGATGCCGCCGAAGCGGCCGATCAGCTCCCAGATGAGCGCCCAGACGAGGAGCGAGAAGCCGGACGGGACGTGATCGAGGAACGAGCGCGGGGTCATGGGCGTATGCCATCGCGTCGGCATTGCTCAGCCCTCGTCCTGAGGAGGCCGCGCAGCGGCCGTCTCGAAGGGCGGGGGCGGCCCCGTCGTGGCCGCACGGTTCGAGACGCGGCCTGCGGCCGCTCCTCACCATGAGGATCGGAACTGTCGGTGCGGTCTGCCGCCGTCCTCATATCAGATACTGCTTCAGCATGTCCCAGATCTCGTCGACCGTGTCGAGGTAGCGGCGGTCGCGGCGGATCTGGTCGGGGGGCATGTCGTGGGCGAGGCCGGGTTCGCGGATCGCCGAGACGCGGCTCGGGCGGCGCGACAGCAGCACCACGCGGTCGGAGAGGTAGACGGCCTCCTCGATCGAATGGGTGACGACGATCACGGTCTTCTTCTCGACCGCGAGCAGCGCCAGGAGATCCTCCTGAAGCTTGCGCCGCATCTGCTCGTCGACGGCCGAGAACGGCTCGTCCATCATCAGGATCTCGGCGTCGACCGTGAGGGCGCGGGCGAGGCCGGCGCGCTGGCGCATGCCGCCGGAGAGCTGGTTCGGATACTGGTTCTCGAATCCGGCGAGGCCGACCTCGCGGATGTATTTCGCCGCGATCGCCTCGCGCTCGGACTTGGCGACGCCGCGCAGCTCGAGCCCGAAGGCGACGTTGCGCAGCACGGTCGCCCAGGGCAGCAGGGCGAAATCCTGGAACACCAGCGCGCGCTCCGGGCCCGGGCCGGTGACGGGGGCGCCGTTCACGGCGACCGTGCCGGTGGTCGGCCGCAGCAGATCGGCGATGATCTTGAGGAGCGTGGTCTTGCCGCAGCCGCTCGGGCCGAGCAGCGTGGTGAGCTTGCCGCGCGGAAAATCGAGGTCGATGCCGTCCAGCGCCGTGACGCCGTTGGCGTAGCGCATGGTGACGCCCGCGACCCGCACGATCGACGGACCGCCGGCGGCCGCGGATGCGCCGAGCGTCGAGGCGGGCAGGGGAGGGGCCATTACGTTCATCCGGATACCGCGTGGTCCGGCCGGAACAGCCGGTTCTCGAGGCGCTGCAGCAGCGCGAGCGTCACGGTGGCGAGCGCCAGGATCGAGAGGATCGCGGCGAACATCTTGTCGTAGCGGGCGATCGACCGATTGTAGCTGATCAGGTCGCCGATGCCGGTCGGCGAGATCAGCAGCTCGGCCAGCACCACGCCGATGAAGCCGGCCGAGATGCCGAGCCGCAGCCCGGCGAAGATCATGCCGCTCGCATGCGGCAGCATGATCTTGACCACCTGCTGCAGCCGGGTGCCGAGGAAGGAGCGGCACATGTCGAGCAGCGACGCATTGGTGTTGCGGATGCCGCGATACGAGTTGAGCACGACGATGGGCGCGGCGAGCAGGATCACGGCGGCGGTCTTCGAGGTCGGGCTGACCCCGTAGAAGTAGGTGAGCAGCGGGATGATGGCGGCGATCGGCGCGGTCTGCAGCACCACCATCAGGGGCATGCCGATCCATTCGAGGCCGCGCGACAGGCCCATGGCGATGCCGAGCGTGACGCCGAGCACGGCGACGATGCCGATGCCGACGACGAGCGGCGGCAGCGTCACGGCGTAGGCGCGGCCGAAGTCGCCGGCCGCCGCCATCTCGACGAAGGCGACAGCGACCCGCGAGAACGGCGGGAAGGCGAGGCTCACCGGCCAGCGCCCGGCGATCTCCCAGGCGCCGAGCACCAGCACGAAGGAGGCGACCTGCCAGGGCCAGCTCTTGTCCCGCCAGCTGTCGTCGCGCAGGCCGGGACCGACCTGTGCGAGACCGTCCGCATCGGTGACCGCCGCGGCTGGACGGTCGGTCGCTTCGGGGGCCGCCGCCCCGGCGCGCCGCGACGTTTCGATCTGTGTCATCGGGGCACGAGCCGGGGCACGGGGGGCACGAGCCGCCGGCTCAGTTCTTGCCGACCTTGGCGAGGGCGGCGTTCAGGGGCGCGAGCTCCCAGAAGTCCTCGACCTTGTAGTCGGCGTTCTGGCCCTTGAAGCGGCCGGCCGCGATCAGAAAGTCGAAGTCGGCCTTGGCCGCCGCAGCGCCGCCGCCGTCGGTCGGGAACAGGCCGCCCGGCACCGCCATCTCGAAATAAGGCGTGATGTCGTCGGCGAGGGGCTTGGGCAGATCCTTGAGAAGACCGAGCTCGGTGCGCAGCCTCGCCGGCGCCTTGGGGTCGGCGTTGACGGCGCGCAGCGACTTCAAGAGCTCCTCGCTCAGCACCTGCACCAGCTCCTTGTTGTCGGCGATGAACTTGGTGGTCGCGTAGAAGATCTCGTCGCTCGCCGACTGGGTCTCGACCGGCAGGACGATGAACTTCTTCGGGTCTTCCTCGGTGAGCTTGCGGGTGTTCGGCAGGTCGAGCAGCGTCGCCTTCATGGTGCCGCGGCGCATCGCGATGATGCGCACCTCGGAGCCCGGCACGAAGCTGATCTGACCGAACTTGATGCCGTTCGCCTTCTCCATCTGCAAAGCCAGCGCCTCGGTGGCGGAGCCACGCGCGTGGACGGCCATGTCGGCGCCGTTCAGATCCTTCCAGGTCTTGTAGGCCTCGCTGTTGACCACCGGGAAGTAGGCGACCCGGCGCAGCAGGAAGAAGTGCCGCACCGGCGCCTTGAGGGTGTCGATGCCCTTGTAGGCGTCGCCGATGCCGATATCGATCTCGTTGTTGATCACCGCCTGGAAGACGACGTCGTCGGACTTCAGCGCGACCACGTTGAACTTCACGCCGAGCCGCTTCTCGGTGTTGGTCATGGCGATCAGCTCGGGCAGGTTGTGCCCGGTGAGCGTGTCGGCCTGGCCGACCCGGATGACGCGCTGGGCGGCGGCGGGGTCTGACCAGGCGGCGAGGGCGGCCGCGGCCAGCCCGGCGGCACAGCAGGCCAGACGAGCGAGGGTGAGCATGCGAGTTCTCCGTCGAGGCGAGTGCATCGGCCATGCACGCGGCGGGGCCCGGACCCGTGCGAATTCCGCCGGCATTTCATCACGAAAGCAAATCAAAACATGTGATTGATTAATCCAAGTGAATTATAGATGCGCCTCCGGCGTCGCGACCGGCCCGGGATCCAGTGCCTTGTGGACCGCTACAACCAAGCGTGGACGCGAGCAAGCCGTTCGAGTTAGTCTTCTCCCGTCATGCGTGAGAGTTTCGGCGGGGGGACGAGTGATGCGTCGAACGCCTCGACAGGTTTTGCTCGATGCCGAGCAGCACCGGCGGAATGCCGTCAGCTTCGCCGACCAGGCCGGCGCGACGAGCTCGATCGCGGAGCGCGACCACTTCGCCATGATGGCGCGGACCTCCGAGCTGCTCGCCAAGAACGCCGACTGGCTGCGCTCCATCGACACCTTCCTGACCGACTGGCGACCGAAGTCGTAGACGGCCGAGGTCGCAGAAGAAGGCATCGAACGTTACGCTTCGCGGCCGAAGGTGCAGGACGCGCAGCGCGCTCGGCGCGCGCCGGCACCGGCCCGAGGGGCTCGCTGCCGGCCCTTGCCGTAGCCTCCCGCCCCGCCGGCGATCCAGTGTCGCCGGCCCTCCGAATCACCCTCTCGGGCGCAGTGTCCCAAATCCTTAATAATTCGTTACCGCCCTGGAACCGAGGGCCCGGCTGCGCGTTGTGGTGGCACAGGGGGCTTTGTTCTCCAGGGGACAGTCATGTTCGACGACACCGCCTACGACAATGCCATCTACGACCGCACCGGCGGATCGACGCATCTGCTCGGGTTCGACGGCGGCGATTGGCTGCTGCTCGTCAGCGGCTGCGTTCTGTCGACTGTGCTGACCTTCCTGGTTTGACCACGCGCCCCGGTGCGCCGACGCACCGGTTCGAGAAGCGCGTCAGTCACCTCGGCGGCCGTTTTGGAACGCCGCCGCGCCTTGCGAGCCGGGCTCGCGTGATCCCCTCGAAGGGTCTTGATGGCTGACGCCGACCGGCCTCGGCTGTCCTATGGTCGATCTTCACGTCCTGCCGACAGCGGGTGCGCTCCAGCCCAACGCTCGGACACGCGATAAGCTCGGAGCCGCGATAAGCTCGGAGACGCGATAAGCTCGGACACGCGATAAGCTCTGAGACGCGACAAGCTCGGAGAACCCGATTCGACTGTAGGTCCGATCAGATCGGCGACCCGGTCCAGCCGATCCAAAAGAGCCGTCAATCCCGAGCCGACGCCGCCGGTGCGGTGCGCTCCACCGCCTCGATGGCGGTCAGGCGCGCCTCCATGACCGCGAAGGCGAGGCGGATCGCCGTCAGCGTGTCGGTCTTCCACACGAGCTGCTGCCAGGGCCGCGCGAACTCGATGTCGCCGCCGATGCGGTGACCCTGGTCCTCCAGGGCACGCGCCGTCACGTCGTCGGCCTCGTCGATCGGCACGAACACCTGATAGCGCACCCGCTCGTCGTACCAGGCGAGCATCAGCGGCTCGGAGAGCACGCCCATGGTGAGCCACGCGCGCTCGTAGAGCCCCATCCGGAACGCGACGTCGAGGCTCGCCGCGACGCAGACCTCGCGTCCGGCGAGCGCCTCCGGCAGCGGCGCCCCGGTCGGGCCGTCATGGACGAAGATCGGCGCATAGCGGGTGCGGTCGAGGCCGTCGGCGAACGCCACCCAGTCGTCGATCCGGCTGTTGCGCCGGGGCGAAAGCGCGCTCGCGCGCAGCGTGATCACGATGGCGCGACGGCCGCCGGCGACGCGGGTCAGATACTCCTCGGCGGCGCGACGGCCCGGGTCGGTGGCGGACAGCAGCGGCCACACCGTCCCGGCGCGGCGCGCCTCGTCGCGGGCGGCGCCCGAGTCGGGCCGCAGCGGCAGGAAGATGCGATAGCCGTCCGGATAGACGCGGCGGTCGTCGCCGGCGATCAGCGACCACGCCTGCTGGCGGTCGGCGCACACGGCATGGCCGCGCACCGAGGGCATCAGCGCGAGCAGCGGCAGCAGCTCCTGGCGCAGCCGGTGCAGCCGCGCCTCGGGATCGTCGGCCATCTCGTGCGCCGGCGTCTCCCGCTTCACGCCGTGGTGTGGGCCCGGGACGACGATCACCACGATGCCGCCGAGACCGCGCTTGCGTCGCTCGATCTCGGCCGCCGCGAGCGCCGCGACGAGGTCGTAGGACACGGGCGCGACCGAAAGGTCCCAGACGAGCTGCAGGCAATCGTCCGACCACGCCTCGCTCGCCGTCGTGACCCGGCGGAAGCGGTCGCCGACCGCCGTCACCGCACCTCTCACCTTGCGCGTGAGGGCGAGGCGGGGCTCGGCGAGCTCGTTGCGGGCGAGGCGCAGCAGGCTGCGCGGGCCTTCGGTGCGCAGGCCGTGCCAGAGGCCGCGAAGCGTGGAGACGCGAAACAGGCGGGGCATCGGGGCTCGATCGATCTGGTGACGCAATCGGCTCAGCTTTGGACCCGGCCGCGCCGGGCCGCAAGAGCCCAGGTGGAGCGCCGTGCCGCGCCCGAGCCCCGCGACCTCGCCCGCGAAAAGCTGCCGCCTCGTGTCGCGACCGTTCACTGCGCCGTGGCGCCACCCGTCGGAGGAGTGGCCTGCGCGGCCGAGCCGTCGGTCGGTCCGCCGGCGGGGGCGGTCGCGGGGCGGTCCGGTCCGCCGGCCGCCGCGTCGGCGCTGCCGGTGCCGGGCAGCTCGGCGCGGAACGGCGTCGCGCTCTTGCCCTGGGCGAGGCCGCTCTCGAACAGCGCCTTCATGTAGGCGGGGTCGAACATGCCGCGGCTCGGGTGATCGAAGCCCTGGTCGACATAGGCGATCTCGAAGCCGATGCCGGCGCGGCGCGCCGCCGCGGCGGCGAGGAGCGCGGTGGTCCGGCTGCCGCGCTTGACGCCGACCGACAGCGAGCGGCCGAGCACGCCGACCAGGCTGCGATCGGTCACGTCGAATTCCGGCCGGAGCTTGCCGTTGATCACCAGCGTCATCCGCTTCATCGGTAGCTTCGCGGCGCCGGCCAGCAGCATCGAGTCCGGCGCCACGTAGAGCGTCGAGGCGAGCCCGCCGTCGACATGCATCTCCTGGATCTTGCGGCCGTTCGCCTCGGTCTCGATCATCATCGGCGGGAACAGGCCGGGAATGGCGCTCGACGCGACCAGCACGTCGCGGAACAGCTTCCGTGACGCCTCGGTGCCGGCGGCCGCGATCGCGCCCATGTTCCAGGCGACCGGGCGGGCCGTGTCGAGATTTGCGGTGAGGACGATCAGACGGCGGCCGCGCGCGTGCTCGGCCGCGACCGCGTCGATCAGCTCGCGGGTGATGTGCCGCTCCAGGAACTTGCGCAGCGGCCACGTGTCGAGAAGGCTCTCGCGGGTGCGCTGATCCTCGAACACTTCCGCCGCGTTCAGGGCCATGAAGTTGTCGCGCATCTCGGCGTCGCGCGCGGACCCGAGAAAGATGAACGGGGCGAGCAGGGCGCCGGAGCTGACGCCGGTCACCACGGCGTAGTCGGTGCGGCGGCCGCTCGCCGACAGGCCGGTGAACAGGCCGGCGCCGAAGCCCGAGTCCTCGCCGCCGGCGGAGAGCGCCAGCCAAGCGTCGCCGGCGCCGCCGAGGACGCGCAGATAGTCGCCCTCGGAGTCGCCCCAGAAGCGGGCGCCCGGAATTCCCGGGATCGTGGCGAGCGACAGATCCGCGGCCTTGAAGTCCCGGCCGCTCGGCTGCGTCTTGCCGGTCGCCTCGCGCCCCGCCGTCGCCGTGGCGGCCGCTCCCGTCGCCGCGGCCGCGGTCCCTGCAGGGGCAGCCTGCTGCTTCGTCTTGGCGAGGCGGGCCTTGCGGGCCTCCGCCCGGCGCAGGCAGGCGGCATAACGGGCGTGCTCGGCGTCGTCGGCGAACGCGCCGGGCTGCACGAGCGTCTTCGGGCAGACGAGCTTTTGGCGTGGCGCGGCGTCGGCCGCCACAGGTGGCATCGCGACCGCAACGCCGATGCCGAGGCTCAGGGCGAGCCCGAACGGGATGATCCGGAAGACACGGCACGTCGGCGACCACGATCGCATTGTCCACCTGCCTCGAATGGTCCACCCGCCGGCGATGCTGCGATCGGCATCGCGCGCCGGGGGCTGTGGCTTGGCATGCGGCAGCGGCCGCTACGGCATGCGTGGCTTCGGCTGGTGCCGCGGTTCGAACGGCCAGGAGACGGCCGGTCGAGTCGGCACGGACATGATGCCGGCTTCTATCACGATGCGCGTGTTTTTTTTGTGATGCCCGCGGGTTGTGCAGATCCAACGGGAGTCGCCGCCAC
The DNA here is from genome assembly GCF_046000175.1 of Rhodoplanes sp. SY1. Classification (NCBI taxonomy): domain Bacteria; kingdom Pseudomonadati; phylum Pseudomonadota; class Alphaproteobacteria; order Hyphomicrobiales; family Nitrobacteraceae; genus Rhodoplanes; species Rhodoplanes sp. SY1. The sequence goes on along the minus strand of NZ_JBEOMB010000005.1, from coordinate 33,466 downwards.
GTCGTGGCCACACCGGCGCCGCGCCGGCGGTCCGGCATCGGCCCGACGGTCGCGGCCGAGACGCCGCTCAGCGGCGCGTGGCGAAATAGCCGCCGAGCAGCGACAGCAGGGCGGCCGCCGACAGCGTGGTCAGTCCGAGCGCCGTCGCGGCGCCGACCGACAGGCCGCTCGGCGCCCCGGCGGCGTGACCGACCAGCGCGAGGCCGGCGACGAGCGCGAGGCCGCCGAGCCAAGAGAGGACCGCCAGATTGGCCTCGGTGCGCGACAGCCATCGCGTCACCAGGGCGATCAGGAAGCCAGCCGCGAAGGCGGTGAGCGCGATCGCCCACCAGGCGAAGGCCGAGCGCATCTGGCCGCTCCGCATCCCCATCATGGCGCGCCACGCGGCGCCGAGATCGAGCCCGAACCGGGCGAAGGCGAGCTGCGCCGCGATCGTCGTCATCACGCCGCCGAGCACGGCGACGCACAGGACCAGGGCGCGCGGGGACGGCACCGTCTCGTCGACCACGGATGCGGTCGTCGTCGGCGGGGTCGCTCTGCGGTTCGCTGCGCGGTTCATGACTCGGCTCTGGCTCGGCTGTGGCTGGGCGCGTCGGGCTCGGCGGCGACACCGTGGCCCCTTGGCGGTCGAACGACTCGCGACGCCGCGCATCCTGCGCAATTTCGCACGCGATTCAACTCGTTCGCCGGCGAGTTGCGGAACCCGCTCCGTGATCTTTCGTTGGTGGCGAGATTACGGCTGTCGCGACGCTCGTATCGACCGACGCGAAAGATCCCCCGAGGTCCGCTCAGGACCGTCCCCCAGGAGCCTCCGAATGGCGATGTTCTCCGACCAGATCCGCACCCTCGACGATCTCTTCGTCCATCAGCTCGAGGACGTCTATTACGCCGAGCATCAGATCGAGAAGGCGCTTCCCGAGATGATGGAGAAGGCGACCGACTCCGAGCTCAAGCGCGGCCTCAAGACCCATCTCGCCGAGACCAAGCGCCAGATCAAGCGGCTCGACCAGGTCTTCAAGGCGCTCGATCAGGAGCCGAAGGGCACCGAGTGCCCGGCCATCGACGGCATCATCGAGGAGGCCAACGACGTCGCCGGCGAAGTCGAGGACAAGGAGGTTCTCGACGCCGCGCTGATCGCCGCCGCCCAGGCGGTCGAGCACTACGAGATCACCCGCTACGGCACGCTGGTCGCGTGGGCGAAGCAGCTCGGCCGCAAGGACGTCGCGACGCTGCTGACCGAGACGCTGCGCGAGGAGGTCGCCACCGACAAGAAGCTCACCGTGATGGCGAAGAAGTCGGCGAACCCGAAGGCGTCCGGCAAGGCGCCGCCGCGGCGCAGCCCGGCGCGCGGAACCGCGTCGCGCGGCAAGGGCAAGGCCGGTGCCAAGGGCGGGGCGAAGACGACGACCAAGCCGAACGGCCGCCGCGGCCGCGCCGCCGCCTGAGCCACCGGCACGCGCGCCCTTTTCGGGCACATCATTCCTGAATACGACGATGGCCGGGGCGCGCCCCGGCCATCGCAATATGCGTCGTCAGTACGACTTTGTGGCCCGCGAGGCCACCGAATGACCGGTGGCCTAAACGGCCACCGAATGGCGCGAGCGGTTCTGCGGCAGGTAGGCGTCGAACGCCGCCGCCACCAGCCGGACGAAGTGCCGGCCCTCCTCGGTGATGACGATCCGCCGGCCGTCGACCCGCACCATGCCGGCGGCGACGAGGCCGTCGAGATCGCTCAGCTCGTGGGCGAAGCCGGTGTCGAGGCCGGCCGTCAGCGCGGCCGGCAGCGCGTCGAGATCGACCGCGAGGTCGCACATCAGCCGCTCGATGATCTCGGCCCGCAGCACGTCGTCGGCCGACACGCCGACACCCTTGATGGTGGCGAGCGAGCCGCTCTCGACCGTGCGCGAGTAGCCGGCGATGTCGACGGCGTTCTGGATGAAGCCCTGCGGCAGCTTGCCGATCGCCGAGGCGCCGAAGCCGATCAGGCCGTCGGCCTCGTCGGTCGTGTAGCCCTGGAAGTTGCGGTGCAGCCGGCCGCCGCGCTGCAGCTCGGCGAGGTCGTCGTCGGGCCGCGCGAAGTGGTCGAGGCCGATCGCCACGTAGCCGTGGCTCGCCAGCGTGCGGGCCGCCGCCTTCACCTGCTCGATGCGCTCGCCGGGCCCCGCCAGAGCGGCGACGTCGATGAGCTTCTGGTTGCCCTTGAACCACGGCACATGGGCGTAGCCGAACAGCGCGAGGCGGGCCGGATCGAGCGAGGCGGCGAGCGCGGCGCTCCTCTCCACGTCGGCGATGGTCTGGCGCGGCAGGCCGTACATCAGATCGATGTTGATGCGGTCGATGCCGGCCTTGCGCAGCATCGCGGCGGCGTCGCGCACGACCTCGAACGGCTGGATGCGCCCGATCGCCTCCTGGACGTGGGGCGAGAAGTCCTGCACGCCGAGGCTCGCACGGGTGACGCCGATGCGGCCGAGCGCGTCGGCGAGATCCTGCGTCAGGCGGCGCGGATCGAGCTCGATCGCGTGCTCGTGCAGGGTCGAGAGGTCGAAGGCGCCCTTGATCGCGTCGACGATGCGGCCGAGCCGCTCCGCCCCGAGGATCGACGGCGTGCCGCCACCCCAGTGGATGTGCACCACCGTCTTGCTGCCGGCCTTCGCCGCGACGAGACCGATCTCCTCGATCAGCCGGTCCGTGTAGGCGTCGAGCGGCGCGTCCCGCCGCACCGCCTTCGTATGGCATCCGCAATAGAGGCAGATGTCGACGCAGAAGGGGACGTGCAGGTAGAGCGACAGGGTGGAGCCCGCCGGCAGGGCTTCGAGCCAGCCGGCGTAAGTCTTGGCGTCGACCGTCGGCGAGAAGTGCGGCGCGGTCGGGTACGAGGTGTACCGGGGGACGTTCCGTTCGGCGAGCGCGATGACACTGTTCATGGGCTAGGAGTGTAAAGGGCGATTGACGAAAACCTCCTTGATCAAGGTCAAACAGCGCAGCGATCGGTGCGGCGGTGGGGCAGCCGTGGGTGCCTCGGAGGGCCGGAACCGGCGGGTTTCCGGGCGGTTGGTCCGGCGAGCCGCGCCCGGTGACCGGGCCGGCGCAGCGGGCGGGCAGCCGGCAAGGGCCGCCCAGACGCCCGGATCTCCCTTCCAACAGGACGCGACAAATGGGCATTTTCTCCAAGGACATCCGCACGATGGACGATCTCTTCGTGCACACGCTGCGGGACGTCTATTACGCCGAGAACCGCATCGTGAAATCGCTGCCCGAGATGATCGAGAAGGCCGGCGACCCGCAGCTCAAGCAGGCCTTCAAGGCGCATCTCGGCGAGACCGAGAACCACATCGCGCGCCTGCAGGAGGTGTTCCGCATGCACGGCCTCGAGGTGCGCGGCGTCGATTGCCCGGCGATCGACGGCATCATCGAGGAGACCGACGACGTGGTGGGCGAGGTCGACGATCCGAAGGTGCTCGACGCGGCGCTGATTGCCGCCGCCCAGGCGGTCGAGCACTACGAGATCACCCGCTACGGCACCTTGATCGCGTGGGCCAAGCAGCTCGGCCGCACCGACTGCGCGAGCGTGCTCCAGAAGACGCTCGACGAGGAGAAGGCGACCGACCTCAAGCTCACCTCGATGGCCGAGGGCAGCGTCAACCAGAAGGCCCGCGCCGCCCGTTGACCGGGGTCTTCCGGCGGCCGTCCGGTCGCCGGGCCCGATGATGCGACGACAGCGAAACGCCCGCGGATTCCGCGGGCGTTTTGTCGTGTCGGACCGGGCGGAGCGCAGTTATTTCGGCACCGGGCCGGGGGCGCCGCCGGGCGTGCCGGGCGGTGGGATGACCTTCAGGGCGCCGCCGGCCGGCGGCGGCTCGACGATGCCGGTGTCGGCGGCGGCCGGCGGGCAGACCACGCCGCGCGAATGGGCGAGCTGGTCCGACAGCGTGCCGGCCGAGCCGGTGGTGCCGGCACCGCGCTGGCCGTTCATGGACGGGGCGCGATCGGGATCGACGCCGGGCGGGCAGTCGAGCCGGCTCGACGGCGGCGTCTGCCGGTCGCCGGCGGCGGGCGGGTCGGGCGTCACGGGCGGCTGCGGGCTCTGCGCGGCGGCCGGTCCGGGAAGGGCCAGGCTCAGGATGGTGGCGACGGCGCCGACGGCGAGGCCGGCGGCGATCGGGCGGGCGGCGTCTCGACGTAGCGTGTCTCGACGTGGCATGGAGCGTCCTCGTGGATCGGTGGAAAGGGGGCTCGGAAAGCGGCGGGCGCGAGGCGCCACGGTCGGCCGAGCGCGGGGCGCGGCGGTGTCCGCACGCCAGGGCAACGCCGTGCGCCGGACCGGCGTTCCCGCCCCGCTCCGGGCGGATCGGCGCAGCCGACGCGGATCGCGCAGCGGATGCGGATCCGTGCGGGTCGATCGCGCGAGGCCGTCGAACGGCTCGACAGGGGCCCGCGAAACAGGGGCCCGCGAACACGAAACCGGCGCCAGTGCGGGCTGCGCTGGCGCCGGTCGGTATCGGTCGGTGGTATCCGTCGGCATCGGCGGCGGACGACCGCCGGGTGCGCTGGAGGTCGGTCAGCGGCGCTCGGCGGTCCAGCGGCCCGAGCAGGCGCCGGTCGACGAGTTGCCGGCCCAGGTGCCGCCGCCATAGTCGCGGCCGAGCCGGCCGCGGCCGTTGGCGCGCGAGCCGCCGGCCGCGACGCTCACCGTGACGGCGCCGCCCTTGCCGACGCGGCCGCGGAAATCCATCCCCATCTCACCGGCGTAGCGAACGATGCCGTCGGCGATCTGCACGCTGTAGCGATAGGCACGGTCGCAGGTGCCGCGATCCGTGATGATGACGACGCTCCAGGCGCCGTCGTAAGGCGTACGCGCGGACGCCGGCTGGGTCGCGAAGGCGGCGAGAACGACCGCTGCCGCAGCCGACACCGTAGCAAACCGAATCATGGGACCCTCGTGGCTGATAACGAGCTTCGAGACGGGACACCCCGGGCGAAAACGCAGAACCGACGCACGATCCGAGACGGAAACACGACACACACGCGGAAACACGATACGGATGTCTCCACACAACAAATCGGCGGGCGCCTTCGGGCGTCCGCCGTCTCGAGTGCAATGCGAAGCTGTGTAGCAGATTCGACCCGTCGGCGCGACCGGGCGGCCCGGTCCGCCTCCGCCGCCAACGGTCGATCACGACCGGTCGACCACCCACCACGGACGATAGGGCGGATCGTCGTCGGTCGGCTGCGGGAGCCGATCGAGCTCGTCGGTGTCGAACGGCTTCACGACCGGTCGCCGGAGATCACCGCAAGCCAGCGGCTCGCGGCCGTCCTCGAAACGGGCGTGGTCGAAGCGGAGGTGGTTCATCTTCAGCGTCATGGCACAGCAGCCACCGGAACGATTGAGCACCGTGACAACGTCGAACTGCCGCTCCGGTTCCATCGGTGCGTGTCGACCACCCGAATTTCCGCCCATGCCCGGTGCGGCCCGCGGGTGACTGTCCTCGATATGTGTACGCTGAACGTCGCGTGCCGCACCCCGGTTCCGGCGTTCGCGCAGCTTCCCTAAATTTCGAGATGTTTGGCTTAACAATCGGTAAAGTCTGGCCGATCCGACCGTCGCCTGATGCGGCCGGAAGGCTAGACCGTGTCGTCCTCGAGGCTTCTCGGAGTGACGAAGCGATCGAGGCGGCCACCCCGCGGGTGGACGTCCGTCCAGGTGTCGACGGCGAAATCGATCACGATCAGCCCGCCGGTGGGCAGCTTCTCGCGCAGCCTTTCCCGCTCCTCGACGTCGCCCGTCGCGATCAGCGTGGTGGCGAGCTCCTGGAGACCGGGATTGTGACCCACCATCAGCACCGCATGGGCCTCGTCCGGAACAGCCCGGACGGTGGCGAGCAGGCGCTGGGCAGGCGCCTCGTAGACGCGGCGCTCGAAGGTGGCGGCCGGCGGATCGCCGAGCTGCTGGGCGACGCGCGCCCAGGTGTCCCGGGTCCGTTGCGCCGTCGAGCAGACCACCGCGTCGGGGACCAGGTGATGGCGCGCCATGTAGGCGCCGATCAGGTCCGCGGCGGCGAGGCCGCGGGCATTGAGCGGGCGCGCGTGGTCGGAAATCCCGGCCGCGGCAGGGTCGGCTTTGGTATGACGGAGAAGGATGAGTCGGCGCATGGGTTGCAAATTCCATGTGGCGGCGCACAAAGTCCAGAGGGCATCCGTGGGCCATCGTCCCGGACGTCGTCCGGTGGCGGCAGTGCCGGAGACCTCCCGACTGTGGCGGGTGATGGTGAACGGCCGGTATCCGCCGCGCCGTCCGCACAGGTCGCGGCGGGGCGAGAGCGTGGACTGCGGGCGAGTGGACTGCGGGCGGTTGGAATGCGAGCGAGGCAGGATGGACGCGGCGACGGCTGACGATTACGGGCGAAGCTATCACGCGGCGACGGCGGTCGCGGCGCCCGCGCGGCCGGCGCTGGCGATCGACCTCGACGTGGACGTCTGCGTGATCGGCGCCGGGCTCGCCGGGCTCACCACGGCGCTCGAGGTGGCGCGGCTCGGCTGGTCGGTTGTCGTGCTGGAGGCGAAGCGGGTCGCCTGGAGCGCCTCGGGCCGCAACTGCGGCTTCGTGCTGCCGGGCTTCGCCTGCGATCCCCACACCATCGTGGCGCGGGTCGGGCTCGACCGGGCGCGGCAGCTGTGGTCGCTGTCGGAGGCGGGCGTCGCCTATGTCCGCACCATCATCCGCGAGCGCGAGCTGCCGGGCGTGCAGCCGGCGCGCGGCTGGCTCGACGTCTCCAAGACCGACGATCTCGACGACATGGATGACACGCTCGCCCTGCTGATGGGCGAGTTCGGCGCCGCCGTGGAGGGCTGGCCGGTCGAGCAGGTGCGCGAGCATCTGCGCACCGACGCCTATTTCCACGCCATCCATTATCCCAACGCCTTCCACATCCAGCCGCTCAACTACGCGCTCGGCCTCGCCGCCGCCGCCGAGGCGGCGGGCGTGCGCATCTTCGAGGGCACGCCGGCGCGCGAGATCGATCCGGCCGGGGTGCGCAAGCGCGTCGCGACGCCGGGCGGCATGGTGCGGGCCGGGCATGTCGTGCTGGCCGGCAACGTCCACATGGCCGAGGTCATGCCCCAGCTCGCCGCGACCGTGCTGCCGATCACCAGCACGACGGCCGTGACGGCGCCGCTCGGCCCGCGGCTGCGCGAGGCGATCGCCTATCCGGGCGCGGTGAGCGACTCCCGCTTCGCCAACCACCATTACCGGGTGATCGACGGCGATCGCCTGCTGTGGTGTGGCCAGGGCACCTGCTTCCCGCGCGATCCGATGAGGGTGGCGAAGCGCGCCTTCGCACCGGCGATCGCCTCCGTCTATCCGGGGCTCGGGCCGGTCGAGTTCACCCATGCCTGGAACGGCAGCATGGCCTTCGCGATCCATCGCATGCCGCAGATCGGCGAGATCTCGCCCGGCCTGTGGGTCGCCGGTGCCTTCGCCGGGCACGGGCTCAACACCACGGCGATCGCCGGCAACCTGATCGCCCGGGCGATCGTCGAGAACGACGACACGGTGCGCCAGTTCGAGCCGTGGGATCTGGTCTGGGCCGGCGGCACCGCCGGGCGGGTGCTGCAGGAGGCGCGCAGCCGCCTGCGCAACCGGCGCGAGGCGATCGAGGCGCGGCTGGCGCGCAGCCGCGACCGCAAGCGCCAGGCCGGCGCGCTGCCGCGCTATCGCCAGGACGACGACCCGGCCGATCCGCCGCCGCCGGCCGACTGGGCCGAGGTGCGGGCCGTCGCGGCCGCACCCGCGCCGGTCGGGGCGGGCGAGACCGCCGACGACCGCTACGACGCCGAGGGATATGCGGCGGACCGCTACGACACGCGCCCGGTCGCGGCCTATGGGGGGCGCTCCTTCGCCGACCCGTCCTTCGGGCCGGCCGATCCCCCGGAGCCGCCCAACACGCTCGACTGGCGCCGCGCCCGCGCGATCGAGGAGGGCGAGGCGTCAGCCGCGCCCGACCGACCGGCCGCGGGCAGCCGCTCCGGCCGACCACTGAGCCACTGACGTCACATGTCGTCGCCCGGCGCGGCATCGTCCTCGGGGCCGGGCCGATACTCCAAGATGTCGCCGGGCTGGCAGTCGAGCACGGCGCAGATGCGGGCGAGCGTGTCGAAGCGCACGCCCTTCACCTTGCCGGACTTCAAGAGCGAGACGTTCTGCTCGGTGATGCCGATGCGCTCGGCGAGCTCCTTGGAGCGCATCTTCCGCCGCGCCAGCATGACGTCGAGATTGACCACGATCGGCATCGGCGGGCTCACACGAAGGCGGCGTTCTCGTCGGCGAGCTGGACGGCCTCGCGCATGACGGCGGCGACCGCGATCAGCACGCCGCCGACGATCAGGGCGACGTAGTCGTTGATCGAGACGGTGAGCACCAGATAGCGCTGGCCCGGCGGATTGCCGAGCGACAGAGCGAGCGCCAGCGCCGTCGCGGTGAGCGGGCCGAGCGGTCCCTGCAGCAGCACCGACAGACCGAACAGCCGCAGCCGCTGCGCCGCCGTGGCCGTGAACACCAGGCCGGCCGCGAAGTCGCGGAACAGCGCCCGCACCTGCCACAGGCCCCAGATCATCACGCCGAGCGGGACGGCATGGATCATCGCCATCACGACCTGGTCGGATGCCGCCAGCGGCAGCTTGGCGCCGGTGGCGCCGAGCCGGTGCATCAGCAGATTGCGGCTCCACTCCGGGATCACGAAGGCGAGCCCCATCAGCACGAGGATCAGCACGATGCCGAGCGTCGTCACCCACTCCATCCGGCGGGAGAGACGGGCGAGCCGCGCTTGCGCCGAGGCGAGGGCAGGGGCCGGAACCACGCTGGACATGAGCGACCTCGTTGATCGAAAGACGATGATGAATTATCGTAAAACAATAAATCATTGTCGTCAATCGAGGTTTGAAGATGCGTTTCTCGCAATCCTGCCGGGGCTTGACCGCGATCCTCGGAACCGTGGCCCTGATGGCTGCCGCCTGCACGTCGATGCCGGTGACGTCGATGGTGAAGCTCGCCCGCACCGACTTCGCCACCATCGATCCGGCCGTGCTGCGGGTGGCGGTGCGGCTGCCGGCCGGGGTGCGGCCGCGGCCCGGCAGCGTCACCCTGAAGCTCACCGTGACGGTCGGCGCTGCAGCCCCGGTCGTCAGCGCGTTCGTGCTTGCCGACCTCGCCGATCCGGCCGAGCTCGCGTCGCTGCGCGGCGAGGTGACGGAAGGGGCCGCGGTCTGGGCCTTTCGGCTGGAGCCGGCCGACGTCGCCCGGGTGACGGCGCTGCGCAGCGACCTGATGGCCCGCAAGGGACGCGGCGAGCGCGGCTCGCTCTCGCTCGGCGTCGGCGCCGAAGCGTGCCGCACCGCCGCCGCGCCGGAGCGGGTGCTGCTCACCACCTATCTGAAGACGGAAGCCGGCGGCGACTTCTTCCCGCTGGTGCGAGACGTCGATCTGCGCGACGTGCCGGGCGCCGGCGAGTTGCCGTCCTGTGGGTAGGCGCCGCACGCGGGATTTACGTTTCGGCCGAGGCGCTCTAATGGCGGTCGTCCATCTCCGAGGTGCCGCATGACCATCGTGATCGATCCCGCCGTGAAGGCCGCGTGTCCGTCGCTCGTGCTCGGGCTCGTCGAGGCCCGGGTCGTCAACGGCACCGACGATCCGGCGCTCGGGGCGGCGCTCGACGCCTGCGCCGCCGCGGTGACGCGCGACATGGCGATCGAGCACATCGCCAAGCTCGAAGCCGTGCAGGCGCTGCGCCGCGGCTACCGGGCGCTCGGCAAGGATCCGACCCGCTATCGCGGCTCGCAGGAGGCGCTGATGCGCCGGGTGCTGCGCGGGCTCGGGCTCTACCGCATCAACACCGTGGTCGATCTCATGAACCTCGTGTCGATCGAGAGCCGCCAGTCGCTCGGCGTGTACGACCGCGACAAGATCGTCGGCGACGCCATCGTGATGCGGGTGGCGACGGCCGGCGAGGCCTACAAGGGGATCGGCAAGGACGTCCTCAATCTCGAAGGCCTGCCCGTCTATGTCGACGCGCAAGGCCCGTTCGGCAGCCCGACGAGCGACTCGCAGCGCGCCATGGTGACGGTGGAGACGACCCGCATCCTGCTGGTCGTCACCGCCTTCGGGGGCGGCGACGGCCTGCCGGCCGTGCTCGACCGCACGACGGAGCTGCTGCGTGTCCACGCGCAGGCGGACGAGATCGCGACCGCGGTGGTCGGCTGAGCGGCAGCCCGTTCGGCGGCCCCCAAACCGGCCTCTGCAGATCCCCCACTCAACCCGGCCTCGACAGAGTCCGGGTCTCGGTCGAGGAGACGCTCGGTGCCGACGTTCTCCCCGACAGGAGGGCTCATGGCCGCTGCTGCGCCGTTCGGTGCCGGTCCGCCCGGGGGCCACCGGTCGTCGCGCCGGCGGGCGCGGCGCCGGACCGTGTGATCCACCGCACCGAGCACGTTCGGCAGCAAATCTCCCCCGGGCTCCGCCGACGTGCCGCGACGGTGCGCCCACGCGGAATGTCCGGTGTGGAAACGACGCTAGTCGAGGCCGGCCCGGACCGTGGCGCGCAGGCCGCCGCGGGTCTCGACCGGCGGCCGCCAGCCGGTCGCCAGGAGCTTGCCCGGATCGACCACCAGCTCGCCGCCGATGCGGTCCCACAGCACGCTGCGCTCGCTCGACCGCAGCAGGATCTCGAACGGTGCCGGCGTGCCGGCCGGTGTCGGGCGCTGCACCACCTCGCGCAGGATCGTGATCATCTCGGCGAGCGTGATCGGGTCGGGGTCGGCGACCAGATAGGTCTCGCCGAGGGTCGCCGGGGTGTCGAGGCAGAACAGCACGGCGTCGACCAGGTTCTCGATCGCCAGGAACGAGCGCCGGTTGGAGAAGGCGGCCGCCGGCAGCGGCCAGGGCGAGGCGGAGATGCGCATCAACAGCGCCATGCTGCCCTTGACATGCGGGCCGTAGACCAGCGCGGGCCGCAGGATCGTGAACGGGACGCGGGCGCGCCGCACCTCGGTCTCGGCGGCGAGCTTGGCGCGGTCGTGCGCCGTCACCGGACGCGGCGTGTCGGTCTCGTGGAGCGGATGCTCGACCGCGCCGCCCGCCTGCGCGCCGATCGAGGAGACATAGACGAGCCGCTGGATCGGCAGCCGCGAGCAGGCGCGGGCGAGCTCGGCCGTGGCGGCCCGGATGACGCGGTCGTAGACCGTGTCCTCGACGCCGCTGCGATAGGAGATGCCGGCGAGGTGAACGATCTCGTCGACCCCGGCGAGCAACTCCGTCCAGTCGCACGGCAGATCGAGGTCGGGCATCGCCACCGCCTCGACGCGCGCGCCGGTCGGCACGTCGGCCGGGTTGCGGGCGGCGGCGCGGACCAGCCGGCCGGCGCCGGCGAGCCGCGGGACCAGGGCGCGGCCGATGAAGCCGGAGGCGCCCGTGACCAGGACGCGGCGCGTCACCACGGCGGGATCCGCGCGGCGAGGCGGAGCGGACGCCGGCGCTGCGGCGCCACGCACGTGCCCGGCCGAGGGAGTGCACCCGGTCGTATTAGGAACCTCCCGCTCTGGACGTTTTTACGCATGCGGACCCGCTGACGCGACGGAAGCACCACCGGCGGCGCTCGGGCGGAACCCTCGGGATCGACCCCGGATCGGGGGATCGAGCGATTCGTCGGTCCGCCGATCACAGTCAGTTAATCACAACACGCTCAGGGCGGGTAGCGGGAGCGGAAGCCGCCCTCGGGGGTGGTCCGGCCTCACGGTGCCGAACGAGAAAGGGAGCGCGGCTCCCGGCGGGGAGGGGCCGGGAGCCGCGTCGATCGCCGGTCCCGTCGGACCGGCGGGGAGCTCGTCTCGGGAGCCGGCGGGCTGTGCCGCCGGCCGATGCCGCGTTTCGGGCCGCCGAGCCGGCGGACCGTCAGAACGTCAAGACGTCAGAACGGCAGGATGATGTCGAACAGCTGCTGGCCGTAGCGCGGCTGTTGCACGTCGGTGATCTGGCCGCGGCCGCCATAGGCGATGCGGGCCTCGGCGATCTTGGTCGAATCGATGGTGTTGTCGCTCTGGATGTCCTCGGGCCGGACGATGCCGGCGACGATCAGCTCGCGAATCTCGAAGTTGACCCGGATCTCCTGGCGGCCTTCGACCACCAGGTTGCCGTTGGGCAGCACCTGGGTGACCACCGCGGCGACCGTGGTGGACAATTCCTCCTTGCGGTCGATCGTGCCCTTGCCGTCGCTGGAGGCGGTCGAATCGGCGGTCAGGATGCGGCCCGGCAGCGGCGCCTTGGCGGTGTTGAACGTCTTGGTGCCGATGAAGTCGGTGACGCCCGAATCCTCGCCGGCGGAGCGGCTGCGGCTGGTCTCGTTCTCGTACTTGGCCTTGTCGGTGATCTTCACCGTGACGGTCAGCAGGTCACCGATCTGGTGGGCGCGCTGGTCCTTGAAGAAGGCGCGCGAGCCGTTCCGCCACAACGAGTTCGGATTGTAGACGGCCGGCTGCGGCGTCGGCATCGGCATCTGCACGGGCTTGTAGCCGGGCGCCGCGGTCGGGTTCTCGATCGCTCGCAGGGCCGGCGGCTCGCCGATATTGGCGAGCCGGTCGATCGCCGAGCAGCCGCCCGCCAGGGTGGCGCCGAGCAGGGCCGCGATGGTCGCGGCGCGGCGCGGCAGCCGGTTGTCGATGATCCTGGTCATGGCTCCTCACTTGCCGGACGTCGGCGCGGGCCGCTGGGCAGCGGAGGGATCGAGGGCGGCGGCGGTGACCACCCGGGGCGTCGACGAGACCAGCCGGATTTGGCCGGGTCCGGAGACGACGCCCTGGACGGTGCGCTTGGACTGCAGGTTGACGGCCGTGACGGTGTCGCCCTCGGCCCCACCCTCGAGCGCCTTGCCGCGGGTGGTCAGCAGGATGCCGGGCGCCTGGAAGACCAGCGTCACGGTTTCGTCCCGCCGCACGAGATCGGGCTTCATCAGGTCGTGGCGGCGGATCGGCTGGCCGGCCCGCAGGCCCTGGCGCATCGCGAAGCCGACCACCGTCTCGTCGGGCGCGGCGGCGTCGGCCGGCACCTCGGCGCGCGGCCGTTTCTCGACGATGACGTCGGTGCTCCTGATCACGTCGCCGCGCTGCATGCCGCGGGCCGCGACGACGGCGTCGACCAGCTCGACGACGGTGCCGGTGAAGCGCAACGGGATGCGCCGCGCCGCCTGGCTGCCGGGGATCTCGAAGGTGATGTCGAACCTGTTGGTGCGCGGATCGTAGCTCGACCGCGCCACCACGAGCTCGCCCGACGAGGTCGCCTCGACCGCGAAGGGGCGGATGTCGCGTTCCACGGTCAGCGACAGGCTCGCCGCCTCGCCGAGGCCGTACTGGCCGGCGAAGGCCTGCAGGATGCGGCCCTGGATCTCGGCCGGGGTGAAGACCCGGCCGGCGCGCGACACCTCGACTTCGGCGATATCGGCGAGATCGACCCGGAACATCCGGTAGGGCCGCAGCGCCTCCATCACCTGCGAGGACGAGATCGTGCCGGTGGTGCCGATGTCGGGCGCCCGGAACACCGGGACGCCAGCGAGCTCGCCGGCATGGTCGACGAGGTCGCCGATCCGCACCAGCGGATCCTTGACCGTGACGCTGCGCTTGAGCGTCGGCACCGGGCGGATCTGGGCGAGCGCCAGCTCGGACACGGCCTTGGACACGGGGTCGGCGGCGGCCGGGACCGGGCCGAGCGGGGCGACGAGCGCGGCGGCGAGAGCGATCCGCAGGGCGCCGGGAAGGAACGAGCGGGCCAGAGAGGAGGGGGCGTCGAGGCGGCGGGTCATGGTCCGTCTCCTCACGAGCGCATCATGTTGGTGCCGGTCTGCAGCATCGAGTCGGTGGCGCTGACGACCTTGGCGTTCATCTCATAGGCGCGCTGCGCCGCGATCAGGTCGGAGATCTCGCTCACCACCTCGACGTTCGCCTGCTCGAGATACTTCTGCATGATGTCGCCGTAGCCGTCGACGCCGGCCGTCCCGTCGAGTGGCGCGCCGGACGCTGTCGTCTCGGTGAACAGGTTGTCGCCGATCGGCTGCAGGCCGGCCTTGTTGATGAACCGGGTCAGCGTCATGGTGCCGACCACCTGGGCCGTGGTGTTGCCCGGCAGGTAGACCGAGACCTGGCCCTGGGTGTTGATCGTCACCGAGGTCGCGTTGTTCGGCATGGTGATGCCGGGCTGCACCAGATAGCCCTGCGCCGTCACCAGGCGACCCTGCGAGTCCTTCTCGAAGGAGCCGTCGCGCGTGTAGGCGAAGCTGCCGTCGGGGAGCTGGATCTTGAAGAAGCCCTCGCCGCGGACCGCGACGTCGAGGTCGCCGTCGGTGTTCGACAGCGTGCCCTGGGTCATGATGCGGGGGGTGCCGACGGTGCGCACGCCGGAGCCGAGGTCGACGCCGACCGGCAGGATGTTGCCCTGGTCGGAGGTCTGGGTGCCGATCCGGCGCACGTGCTCGTACAGCAGGTCCTGGAACTCCGCACGCTGGCGCTTGTAGCCGGTCGTGCGCATGTTCGCGATGTTGTTCGAGATGACCTGGACGTTGAGCTCCTGGGCGGCCATGCCGGTCGCGGCGGTGTGGAGGGCGCGCATGATCAGATCTCCTCAGGGGCTCAGCTCGGCACTTCGGCGAGACGCTCGATCGCCGACTTGCGAAGGTCGTTGTGCTGCGACAGGAGGTTCGCGACCGACGTGTAGCGGCGCGTCACCTCGATCATCCGGGTCATCTCGACCACGGTGCTCACGTTCGACTTCTCGAGCGAGCCCTGGATCACCTTGACGCTCGCGGGAGCCGCCTGCAGGCCGGCGCCGTCCGGCGCCGAGTAGGTGTTGGTGCCCTCCTTGAGGAGGAGCTGCGGGTTCGCGAAGGTGACGAGGCGGAGCCGGCCGCGCTGCGAATCGTTCAGCTTCTCGGCGCCCTGCATCACGGTGATGCGGCCGTCCGGGGTGATCGAGATGTCGCGGTCGAGCGGTTGGAACGTCACCGGCCCGCGGTCGCCCACCACGACGGAGCCGTCCATGGTGACGAGCTGGCCCTGGTTGTTGATCTGCAGCGATCCGGCGCGGGTGTAGCGTTCGCCGTTCGCCGTCTGCACGACCAGGAAGGCGTCGCCGTCGATGGCGACGTCGAGCGGGTTGCCGGTCTGCACGACCGGGCCCTGGCCGTAGTTGCGCCAGCTGCCGGCGTCCTCGACGAAGCTGACGCCCCGGGACTGCCCGGAGAAGCGGTTTTCCCGCGCGATCGGGGCGAGGTGCTCCTGGAACACCACCCGGTCGGCCTTGAAGCCTGTCGTGTTCACATTGGCGATGTTGTTCGCGATCGAATCGAGCTCGCGACGCAACGCCATCTGCGACGACAGCCCGATCAGAGCTGCGTTCGGCATCGTCTCTCTCCCCTTTGTCCGGGGCGCCGCTCTCCCTGCGTCGCTCCGGCCTCCCGTGCCGACGGCTCTCCCAAACCGTCGCCACGCCGGCTTCGAAGCAGCGCCCGTGCCAGAGCAGAAAACGACGGAGAATCAACGGAATCGATAGTTAAGCGAGCGTTGCGGCCCGGCAACATGCGCCGGCATGCCGACCCGACCCGGCAAAAAGTGCCGTGCCGGAGGGGGCTCGGAAAGTTTCCGTTAACCATTTGGCCACTACTGTGATCGGGCGGCCGGAACCGCGAGAACCCGACCGAAACGGGCCGAGGATCCGGGACGCCGCGAGCGAGCGAGAGGCGATCGGGAACACGGCCATGGCGGGCAAGACTCAGGACGTCGATGCGGCGCCGGAAGACGGCGAGAAGCCGGCCAAGAAGGGGTTGCCGATCAAGCTGATCGCGATCGCGGGCGGCGCCGTGCTGCTGCTCGGCGGCGGCGGCTTCGCGGCCTACAAGATGTTTCTCGGCGGCGGCGGCCACGACGATCATGCGGCCAAGCCCGCCGCGGTCGCGGCCAAGCCGGCCGTCTTCTTCGACGTCCCGGACGTGCTCGTCAACCTGTCGAGCGCCAACAACGAGCGCACCCAGTATCTCAAGGTCAAGGTCGTGCTCGAGCTGCCCGACGACAAGCTCAAGGAGCAGCTCACACCGCTGATGCCGCGCCTCCTGGACATGTTCCAGACCTATCTGCGCGAGCTCCGCCCGACCGATCTCGACGGCTCCGCCGGACTCTATCGGCTCAAGGAGGAGCTGACCCGCCGGGTCAACGCCTCGATCGCGCCGAACCGGGTCAACGCGGTGCTGTTCAAGGAAATCGTCGTCCAGTGACGCGCCGGGATCCGTGCCATGCCGCCTGATCAGACAGTCGACCAGGACGCCCTAGCAGCACAGTGGGGCCTAGCGCTCGAGAACGAGACGCCCGGCGAGGCGAGCCAGAGCCAGGAGGGCCAGGTCGACGAGCAGATGGCGGCCCAATGGGCCGCCATCATCGACGAGACCAACGAGGGCGGCTCCGGCAAGGCGAGCGCCGAGCGCACGCTCGGCCAGGAGGAGATCGACGCGCTCCTCGGCTATAGCTTCGCCGATCTGACGCTCAACGATTCGTCGGGCGTGCGGGCGATCATCGACTCGGCGATGGTCTCCTACGAGCGTCTGCCGATGCTCGAGATCGTCTTCGACCGGCTGGTCCGGTTGATGACGACGAGCCTGCGCAACTTCACCTCCGACAACGTGGAAGTGTCGCTCGACCAGATCACCTCGGTGCGCTTCGGCGACTATCTCAACTCGATCCCGCTGCCGGCGATCCTCGCCGTGTTCAAGGCGGAGGAGTGGGAGAATTTCGGCCTGTTCACGGTGTCGTCGAGCCTGATCTACTCGATGATCGACGTGCTGCTCGGCGGCCGTCGCGGCCAGACGACCATGCGGGTCGAGGGCCGGCCCTACACGACCATCGAGACCGACCTCGTCAAGCGCATGATCGAGGTGGTGCTCGCCGACGCCGAGCTCGCCTTCAAGCCGCTGTCGCCGGTGAAGTTCAACATCGACCGCTTCGAGACCAATCCGCGCTTCGCGGCGATCTCGCGGCCCGCCAACGCCGCCATCCTGGTGCGCCTGCGCATCGACATGGAGGACCGCGGCGGCACGGTCGAGCTCTTGCTGCCCTACGCCACGATCGAGCCGATCCGCGACGTGCTCCTGCAGATGTTCGTCGGCGACAAGCTCGGCCGCGACCCGATCTGGGAAGGCCATCTCGCCACCGAGATCGGCCAGGCCGAGGTCGCCGTCGACGCGGTGCTGTACGAGGCCTATCTGCCGCTGCGCCGCCTGATGGAGCTCGACGTCGGCGACACGCTGCCGCTCGATCTGCGGCCCGAGACGCTGGTCTCGGTCCGCTGCGGCAACGTCATCCTCACCGAGGCACGCATGGGCCGGGTCGGCGACCGGGTCGCGGTGCGGGTCGCCAAACCCCTGAGACGGCCGAAGACGACCTACGCGATGTTCGAGTCGGCCGGAGAATCGTCCAAGCGCTTGGAGGCGTCGTCGTGACACACTGGATCGGATTCGCGGTCGAGGGTCTGGTCTCGGTCCTGCTCCTGCTGACCGTCATCTACTGCACCATGCTCAACAAGCAGCTCCGGCGCCTGAAGGCGGACGAGCACGCCTTGAAGGCGACCATCGCCGAGCTGATCACCGCGACCGAGATCGCCGAGCGCGCGATCGCCGGGCTCAAGGTGACGGTGCGCGATGTCGACCAGAACATCGGCGATCGCCTGCGCACCGCCGAGCGCTTCGCCGCCGACATCAGCCGCCAGATCGAGGCCGGCAATCTGGTGCTCGACCGGCTGACCAAGGTGGTGCTGGCCGGCCGTCCGCTCACCGATCCGGAAGGCGCGGCCGAGGCGGCCGAGCAGGCCGCCGCCGGGTCCGCGGCGGCCGACAGCAAGGCCGTCGCCGCCGCCGCCCAGGCCTTCGCCCAGCGCACCCGCGCCCGCGCCCGGGGGCTCGCCGCATGAGCCTGATCCGCGAATTGCGGCTCATTCCGGTCGTGCTGTTCGCGACCGTCTGCCTGCTCGCCCTGAAGATCCTCGGCTTCGTGATGGACGGCGCCATGCCGACCGGCGGCTTCGAGCCGCCGGTCTCGCCGCGCGGGCCGGTCGGTCGCGAGATCGCCAGCGCCGACCCGACCTCCGCCCCGGTGTCGTGGGCGAAGCAGATGTTCAACTTCCCCGACATCACCGGCTCCGTGCCCGACAAGCCGACCGGCTCGGCCCCCTCCAAGCCGAAGGAAGAGAAGAAGGACGAGAAGCCGAAGCCCGCCGATCCGCCGCCGAACCCGGGCGGCCTCGTCGTGCCGATCACCCAACCGCCGATCCCGCCCGGCGAGCGCGCCCTGCTCGAACGGCTGCAGGAGCGGCGTCAGGAAATCGAGACGCGGGCCCGCGAGCTCGAGGTGCGCGAGAGCCTGCTGCGCTCGGCCGAGAAGCAGCTCGAGCTGCGCATGAACGAGCTGAAGGACATGGAGGAGCGCCTCAAGGTCCAGGCGCAGCAGAAGGACGAGGCGGAAGCCCAGCGCTTCAAGAGTCTCGTCACCATGTACGAAAACATGCGTGCCAAGGACGCCGCCAAGATCTTCGACCGGCTCGAGATGAAGGTGCTGCTCGACGTCGCGACCCAGATCAATCCGCGCCGCATGTCCGACATCATGGCGCTGATGACGCCGGAGGCGGCCGAGAAGCTGACCGTCGAGCTCGCCCACCGGGCGTCCTCCTCGGTGCGCCCGCCGTCGCCGAACGAACTGCCCAAGATCGAAGGCCGCGCCCGCGCCCAGTGACCGCCGCGCCGCCGGTCGTCCCGCTCCGGCGGGGCGCCGGCGGCCGGCGGCGACACGGGTCGGGCCGCTCGGGCCGAAGCGCGCAGGTGCTCCACCAGCGAACGCGCGGGCGGCCCGAGCGCCGCCATCCGGCGGACGCCGACGACGAGGCGCCGCTCGCTCCACGGGTCGGTGAGCCGAACCGCGGCGATCGCCATGCTGCGGCGGCAGCGTGCCGCGGCGATGTCCGGCACCACGGCGACGCCGATGCCGGCCTCCACCATCCGGCACACCGCATCGAATCCTTGCACGGCGATGCGCACCGTCAGTCGCCGGCCGGCGCGCGCCGCGTGCCCGGCGAGGTGGCGCTGCAGGGCGCTGTCGCCGGCCAGCGCCACGAAGGGCTCGGCCGCCGCCGCCGCGAAGGGGATGCGCCGCAGGCCGGCGAGCCGGTGGCCGCGTGGCACCACCAGCACCAGCCGGTCGATCGCGAAGGGAAAGCACGCGAGCCCGCCGAGATCGACGCTGTCGGCGGCGAGCCCGATGTCGGCTCGTCCCGCCATCACGTCCCGCACGATCTCCGGGCTCGGCCGCTCCTCGACGGCGAGCGCGATGGTCGGGTGGGCGGCGAGCCACGGCGCCAGCACGGGCGGCAGGAACTCGGCCAGCGCCACCGTGTTGCTGACCAGCCGCACGCGCCCGACGAGCCCGCGCGCGTGAGTGGCGAGGTCGCCCTGCAGGGCCGCCACCTGGGCGAGCACGAGGTGCGCGTGATCGCGGAGCGCCTCGCCGGCCGCGGTCGGACGCACGCCGCGCCGGCCGCGGTCGAGCAGCCTGGTGCCGAGCGTCTCCTCGAGCGCCCGCACCCGGGCGCTCGCCGAGGCGAGCGCCAGATGGGCGTCGGCGGCGCCGGCCGTGATGCTGCCGCGGTCGACGATGGCGACGAACAGGCGGAGATCGGTGAGATCGAGGGTCATGGGGGGAGCCGCGCGGCGTCGGGGTCGGAGCCTTCGGAGAAGCCGAAGGCTGGCGATGGAGAATACAGATTGTGGCGGCGGGGCCGCTCGATCAAGGTCGCCGCATGGACACCACGGTTCTCGCGGTCGGCGCCGCGACATTCCTGCTCGCCGGATTCGTCAAAGGCACGATCGGGCTCGGCCTGCCGACGGTGGCGATGGGGTTCTTGGGCCTCGTCGTGACCCCGGCGGCGGCCGCGGCGGTTCTGGTGGTGCCGTCGCTGGTCACCAATGCCTGGCAGATGGTCGCCGGGCCGCGCCTCCGGCCGCTGCTGGTGCGGTTGTGGCCGATGCTCGCCGGCGTCGTCGCCGGCACGCTCGTCGGCTCGAGGGTGATCGGGCTCGTCGGGCCGTGGGCATCGGCCGGGCTCGGCGCCGCGCTCGCCGCCTACGGGATCGTCGGGCTGGCGAGGCTGCGGCTGCCGCAGCCTTCGCCGGGGCAGGAGGCCTGGCTCGCCCCGTTGGTCGGGGTCGCGACGGGGCTCGTCACCGCGGCGACGGGCGTGTTCGTGCTGCCCGCCGTGCCCTGGCTGCAGGCGCTGGGGCTCGCCAAGGACGACCTCGTCCAGGCGCTCGGCCTCTCCTTCACGGTGTCGACCGTGGCGCTCGGCCTCGGGCTCCTGATGGAGCGCCTCTACGATCCTGACCTCGCGCTCCTGTCGCTCGCCGCGCTCGGGCCGGCGGCGCTCGGCATGGCCGTGGGTCAACGGGTGCGGGCGCGGGTGAGCGAGCCGGTGTTCCGCACCGTCTTCATGGCCGGGTTGACGCTGCTCGGGGCGTGGCTGCTGGGGCGCGGGCTGACGTGAGACGACCCGACCCGACCTGAACGAAACGTGTTGCCGGCGACACCAACAGCGTGTTTCCTGCACCGTGTTTCCATCGGGTTTCGGGCAACGAGCGGAGGGCTCCATGACGTTCGGCGAAGCGATCGCGTCCGGGTTCCGGAACTATGTGACGTTCGACGGCCGCGCGTCGCGGTCCGAGTACTGGTTCTGGGTGCTGTTCGTCGTCCTGGTCAGCCTCGCGACCGGCATCCTCGATTACGTCATCTTCGGGCCCGGCGGCCTCTCGCCGATCAACGCGCTCGCCTCGCTGGCGTTGTTCCTGCCCGGGCTCGCGGTCGGCGTCCGCCGTCTGCACGACATCGACCGCACCGGCTGGTGGATGCTCTTGGTCATCACCCTGATCGGCGGGCTCGTGCTGCTGGTCTTCTTCGTCATGCGCGGCACGCCCGGCCCGAACCGCTTCGGTCCCGATCCGTTGGCGGGCGCCATGCCGGCCGGGCCGGCGTACTGATCATCGAGCTTTACGACGGCGTGACGAGTTCCGCCGGTTCAAAAGCTCGGATGTGACCGGTCATTCCGGGGCGGCGCGCAGCGCCGAACCCGGAATCCAACCCCATTCACAGAGCTTGCCGCTGGTTTCCGGGTTCGCAGCTTCGCTGCGCCCCGGAATGACAGAGAACTGACCGACCGAACCTGGTATCAGCGCCCGGCCGGGGGCTTGGCCGCGAAGGCCGAGCCGCGCACGCACATGCGGCCGGTCTTGTCCTGCCACAGCCGCTCGGTCGTGTGCAGATGCCCGAGCGCGCGGGCCACGGTCTGGAAGTTGTAGCTCGCGAACGCCTCGGCGATGTCGGTGTAGTACATCGGCGCGACCGCGATCTTGTCGAGGATGGCGTCGGCGAGCCGCGCCACCTCGTTGTCGCCGCCGCTCTCGCCGGCCGGATCGGCCTTGCCGGACACGTAGTCGTCGATCTTCGCCGTCTCGGCATAGGCGTAGGTGATGCGCTCGTAGGCCTCGCGCTGCGCGTACTCGGGAATCGTCGCGTCGATGCCCATCTTGGCGCCGGTCGGCACCACGCCGGGCGGCATCGGCACGAGGCTCGGGTCGAGCGGTTTTGCGCGCGAGTTCGAGATGATCATCACGTCGCGGTCGGCCTGCACGCGGGTCGCGATCGCCCACTCGACCTCGGCCGGGTTGTTGACGTCGATGTCGTCGTCGACCACCACGACGTGCTTGAGATCCATCACCGAGAGCGCCGCGAGGAGCGCGTTCTTGCCCTCGCCGGCCTGCTTCCTGATGGAGATCACGGCGTGCCAGAAGGCGCAGCCGCCGAGCGTGACGTTGATGTCCTTCACCGTGACGCCGGCGGTCTTGAGCGCCTGGCGCAGCGCCGCGTAGCGGGTCGGCGCGGCGAGCCAGGTGTTCTCCCACGGCATGTGGAGCGCGTAGTACATGGCGTCGCGCCGCATCGCGACCGCCTTGATGCGCACCAGCGGGTTCCAGTGCAGGCCGCCCATCAGCCGGGTGAACTCGCCGAATCGGCCCTCCGGCCAGGTCCAGCCGGTCGGCAGGATCTCGGCCTCCAGCACGATCTCGGCGTCGGCGATGTAGGGCACGTCGATGGTCTCGCACGGGGCGAGCGCGACGGGCGCGCCGCGCAGGCCGCCGGCGATCGCCATCTCGTCGACCCCGAGCGGCGCCCGGAAGCCCGAGCCGGTGATCTCGAACGGGTGGGTGCCGATCGAGATCGAGATCGGGCAGGGGCGGCCCGCTTTGTATGCACGGTCCGCGAACAGCCGCATGTTGTTCGGCGTGACGATGTCGATGCCGGTGAGGTTCTTCTCCTTGACGATGAACCGGTAGATGCCGCTGTTGAAGCCGAGCTCGGGGTCGTGGGCGATCACCACGCCGGCCGTGATCATCGGGCCGCCGTCGTAGATCGACGACATCGGGATGGGCAGGCGGAACAGGTCGACCTCGTCGCCGCGCATCACCACCTCGCGGGTCGGCGAGGTCGCGACCCGGGCCGGCGGAATCGGGTTGACGGTGGCGTTGCGCAGGCGCTCCTCGATCGCGCCGTAGCTGCCGGCGTTCATCGACATCATGGCGCGCTTCTGGGTGCGGATGATGCCGGAGACCACCGGAACGTCGTAGCCGATCACGTCGTGGAACAGGATCGCCTTGTCGGACTGGTCGACCAGCGTGGCGATGTGCCGGATGTCGACCGGCTGCCGCAGGTCGACGAGCTCGCCGGCCTCGCGCAGCCGG
Organism: Rhodoplanes sp. SY1; assembly: GCF_046000175.1. Taxonomy (NCBI): domain Bacteria; kingdom Pseudomonadati; phylum Pseudomonadota; class Alphaproteobacteria; order Hyphomicrobiales; family Nitrobacteraceae; genus Rhodoplanes; species Rhodoplanes sp. SY1. Next base: position 10,616 of record NZ_JBEOMB010000005.1, on the reverse strand, counting down.
TCGAGGAACTCTCGGAACGTCTCTTGCATCGGGATCTGCTGCACGACGGTCTGCTGCACTGGAGGGCTCCGCGCTGTCGGGGGGCGGACGCGGCCGGTGTCGACGATCGCCAACCGCGGTCTAACGCTCGCCGGGCCTGCGCCGCCGCTTCTTCCGAAGCCGGATCCGTGCCGGGCGCCATGCGCGCGGCAGCACTTTGCATATCAGGCTGACTGGGTTAATCAAGAGGCCCGGAACGCCGAACGAGGACGAAGAGGAGACGACGGCTTTGAGCGCGACGATGCGAGCCCTGGTGCTGCGGCAGCACGGCACCCTGGACGACCTGGAGTATGTCACCGATCACCCGCGGCCGTCCGTGACGGCCGGTCACGTCGTCATTCGGGTGCGCGCCTCCTCGTTCAATTACCACGACGTCTTCACGGTGCGCGGCATGCCGGGCATCAAGGTGCCGCTGCCGGTCGTCATCGGCCTCGACATGGCCGGCGAGATCGCCGAGGTGGGCGAGGGCGTGTCGGGCTGGAAGCCGGGCGACCGCGTGCTCGTCAACCCGCTCAACAAGAAGAAGGGCCTGATGGGCGAGATGCTCGACGGCGGCATGGCGGAGTACTGCCTGGTCGGCGCCGATCAGCTCATCGCGATGCCGGACGACGTGACGTTCGAGCAGGCGGCGGCCCTGCCGGTCGCTTACGGCACGGCGCACCGCATGCTGATCACCCACGACACGGTCAAGGCCGGCGACAAGGTGATCGTGCTCGGCGCCTCGGGCGGCGTCGGCACCGGCTGCGTGATCCTCGCCAAGATGCTCGGCGCCGAGGTGATCGCCTGCGCGTCGAGCGACAGCAAGCTCAAGCGCCTGAAGGAGATGGGCGCCGACGAGGCGATCGACTACACCAAGGTCGACTTCTCGAAGTGGGCGGTCGAGCGTTACGGCAAGCCGCAGCGCCGCACCTACGACGGCGGCGTCGACGTGGTGATCAACTTCACCGGCGGCGACACCTGGGCGCCGTCGCTGAAATGCGTCAAGCGTGGCGGCAAGATCCTGGTCTGCGGCGCCACCGCCGGCCACGATCCGAAGGAGGATCTGCGCTACATCTGGAGCTTCGAGCTGAAGATCATCGGCTCGAACAGCTTCTACGACGACAACCTAGCCGCCCTGATGGAACTGATCGCGCAGAAGAAGCTCGCCCCCGTGATCGACACGGTGCTGCCGCTCGACCAGGCCCGCGAAGGCCTGCGCCTGATCCAGGACCGCGAGGTGATCGGCAAGGTCGTGATCACGCCGTGAGGCGCTCGCGATTGCGAGGCGTAGATCGCCATCGCTTTGCCGCGTCACCCCCCTCCCTGTCCCTCCCCCACAAGGGGGGAGGGAACGCAGGAGCCGCAACCGCTCGAATCTCGGGCTGACAAATTCCAAGAGAGGCCTTTGCGCCTGATGGTCTGAGCGCCTGCCCGGATCTCCGCCTGCTCCCTCCCCCCTTGTGGGGGAGGGGTGGGGAGGGGGGTAGCGTCTCGGCAAGGCGGCGCGGAGAGCCACACCACAGGACACTCATGAGCCAGGACCTCACCGCCGCAGACGTCGACGCCATGATCACCCAGGGGCCGTTCCACCAATGGCTCGGCCTGAAGGTGACGGCGCTCGGCGAGGACACGATCGAGATCCGCGCCACCTGGCGCGAGGAGTGGAAGGTGCATCCGGAGCGCCCCTACACGCATGGCGGCATTCTCGCGACGCTGCTCGACCTCGCCGCCGACTGGGCGCTGGTGAAGCGCACCGGGCGCGGCGTGCCGACCATCGACATGCGGGTCGATTATCACGCGGCCGCGGTGCCGGGCGACCTGATCGTCAAGGGCCGGGTGCTGAAGCCGGGCAGCCAGTTCGCCGCCGCCGAGTCGCAGGTGTTCGACCTCGACGGCAAGCTCCTGGCGAGCGGGCGCGCCACGTATTTCACCGGCGCCGCGGCGCCGAAGAAGTGATACTGCGTCATTCCGACCGTCGTTGCAGGAGATGGGATCGTCACCGGTCCGGTCGTGGCATGATGGTCGGTGCGACACGGAGTGAGGCCGCTCGTCCCCGCGCAGGCGGGGACTTGAGGGGCGATCCGACGTGCCGCCCTGGGTCCCCGCTTGCGCGGGGATGAGCGGAGTGTGGGGCGGTCGGCCTCGGGCGCGAGTTGAAGCTGAGATGACGTCGCAATCCTTCGATTCCAATTCCTTCGATCCCAACTCGTTCGATCCGAAAAATCTCGGCGACCTGATCGACCGCCGCCAGGATCCCGAAAAGATCGCCATCGTCGATCTCGGCGGCGAGGAGACGCCGCGCGAGATCAGCTACGGCGCGCTCGACGCGGCCGCGAACGGCGTCGCCCGTGCCCTCGTTGCACGTGGCTTCTCGCGTGGCGACAGGGTCGCCATCCTGTCGGCGAACCGGTCTGAGTACGTCGCCGCCTATCTCGGCATCATGCGGGCCGGCTTCGTCGCCGTGCCGGTCAACTTCAAGTTCCCGCGCGGCACCATCGACTTCATCCTGCGGGACTGCGGCGCCAGGCTGGTGTTCTGCGATTCGGCGCGACGCGACGACTGCCCGGCCGACCTCCCGGTCGTCTGCTTCGGGGCGCACGGCAGCGAGAGCTTCGAGGGCTTTCTCGATCCGGGGCCGTTCGAGGCGGTGGTGCCGGCCGAGCGCGAGCCCGCCATGTTCCTCTACACGTCGGGCTCGACCGGCACGCCGAAGGGCGTCGTGTTGTCGCACCAGAGCCATCTGTGGGTGGTGAAGACCCGGCTCGCCGGCGCGCCCGGCATGAGCGGGCATCGCTTTCTCGTCGCCGCGCCGCTCTATCACATGAACGCGCTCGCGCTGGCGAAGCTCGCCTGCGCGGCGCACGCCACCGTGATCCTGCTGCCGCAGTTCACGGCCGCCGCCTATATCGAGGCGATCGGGCGTTACGAGGCGACCTGGCTCACCGCGGTGCCGCCCATGATGGCGATGATGCTGCGCGAGCGCGCGCTGCTCGCCGCGACCGATCTCTCCAGCGTGAAGCTGGTCCGGATGGGCTCGGCACCGGTCAGCGCCAGCCTGATGGCGGCGATCGAGGCGTTGTTGCCGAACGCCGTGATCACCAACGCCTATGGCACGACCGAGGGCGGCCCGGTGGTGTTCGGCCCACATCCCGACGGGCGCAAGCAGCCCGACACGTCGGTCGGCTATCCGCACCCGCAGGTGCAGGTGCGTCTCGTCGACGGTGACGACCGCGACGCGGTCGAGGGCGCGCTCGAGATGAAGTCGCCGGCGATCATGAACGGCTATCACAACCGCCCGGATCTTCCGACGCCGATCACGCCGGACGGCTTCTACAAGACCGGCGACGTGTTTCGCCGCGACCCGGACGGCTTCTACACCTTCGTCGGCCGCACCGACGACATGTTCGTCTCGGGCGGCGAGAACATCTTCCCGGGGGACGTCGAGCGCATGCTGGAGCGTCATCCCGACGTCGCGCAGGCGGCGGTCGTGCCGGTCGACGACGAGATCAAGGGGCAGAAGCCGGTCGCGTTCGTCATTCCGCGTGCCGGCAGCACGCCGGACGCCGACGACATCAAGCGCTTCGCGCTCGCCAACGCGCCGGCCTATCAGCACCCGCGCTTCGTCTGGTTCGTGGAGAAGCTGCCGCTCGCCTCGACCAACAAGATCGACCGCGGCGCCCTCCACCGCGACGCCGAGGCGCGGCTGGAGACGGGACGGAAGGGGTGAGCCCGTCATTCCGGGACGCTGCGAAGCAGCGGGCCCGGAATCCATATTCGCTGACAGGGGTTATGGATTCCGAGCTCGCGGACCTGCGGTCCGCGCCCCGGAATGACCTTGAAAGCTACTGCGTCCTCAACCCGGACGACATCACCACCGGGGTCCAGCGCTTCTGCTCGGCGCCGATGAACTCGCCCGTCTCGCGGCGACCGACGCCGAGCACCGGCTCGAACCCGGCCTTCACCAGCTGCGCCCGGAACGCCTCGTCGTCCATGCATTTGCGCGTCGCCGCGTCGAGCGTCTCGAGGATCGGGGCGGGTGTCGCGGCCGGCGCGAACAGGCCGAGCGCCAGCTTGGCGATCAGCTCGGGATAGCCCGCCTCGGCGCTGGTCGGGATTTCGGGCGCGATGCCGAGGCGCTGCTCGCTCGCCACCGCGAGGATGCGCACCTTGCCGTTCCGGTGCAGCGCGACCATCTGGTCGGTGACGTTGGCGGCGAACATCGGCACCTGGCCGGCGATCAGATCCGTGTAGCCGCCCGCCGCGCCCTTGTAGGGCACGTGGACGATGTCGGGCGTGCCGGCGAGCGACTTGAACAGCTCTCCCGCGAGGTTCGCCATGGTGCCCGGACCGGCCGAGCCGTAGGACAGCTTGCCCGGGTTCGCCTTGGCGTAGGCGGCGAGCTCCTTCAGGTCCTTGGCCGGAACGGAAGGGTGCACGATGATGGCCGCGACCGAGATCGCCATCGTGGCGATCGGCGCGAAGTCCTTCGCCTCGTAGCCGGTCTTGCTGTTGAGCGCCGGGATGAGGACGAGGTCGCTGGTCGAGCCGAGCAGGAGCGTGTAGCCGTCCGGTGCGCTGCGGGCCGCCATCGCGGTGCCGATGATGCCGCCGCCGCCACCCTGGTTCTCGACGATGACGGAGCCGAGCGACGTCTTGACCCACTCCGCGTATTGGCGGGCGACGATGTCGAGCACGCCGCCGGCGCTGCGCGGCACGATCAGGCGGATCGGGCGATCCGGATAGCCCTGCGCGGCCGCCGGGTGGGCGGCGAGGGCCGCCCCTGCGAGCGAACCGAGCGCCAGCTTCAGCACGTCACGTCGTAGCATTCTCGTCTCCCATCGCGGCACGGCCGGGGGCCGCTGCGCTGCACCTCGATCGGCCCGTGTCGGACGGGCCGCACCCACGCTTCGAACGCCACCCGGGACAGGTCCGGGCGACACGTCGCCCGTCCGCCCTTGCAAGATCCCGGCCGCGACCACCGTCGTCGTGGCGGCCGGGCGCAGCTCACGTCCTCACGTCGCGCCGCCAGCGGAACAGATGCCGCTCCAGCGGTGCCAGAAGACCGATCTCGATCACGACCATCATGGCGATCTGGGCGATCGTCCAGGCGAACACCTGGTCGGTCTGGATCAGGTCGGAGGCCTGGCGCAGCCGATAGCCGACGCCACTCGAGGCGCCGAGCGTCTCGGCCACCAGGCTGACGCGCCAGCCGAACCCGAAGGCGAGCCGCGCGCCCGAGAAGAAGTAGGGCAGGATCGACGGAACGTAGATCTTGGTCAACGTCTTCAGCCGCGAGAAGCGCAGCGTCTGGGCCAGCTCCACATAGTCGGCGTTGACGGCCTGGGTGCCCTGCCACACGTTGGTGATGATCAGCGGCAGCGCCGTCATCAGCACGACGAAGATCGGCGTGAGCGGCGACAGGCCGAACCACAGGATCGCGAAGATCGCCCAGATCGCCGACGACACCGTGTTCATCACCGGCAGCACGGGCTCGAAGAAGGCACCGAGCGCCCGATTGGAGCCGAGCAGGATGCCGCCCGGCACGCCGATCACGACCGCGACGGCGAAGCCGGCGAGCACGCGCCACAGCGTGGTGAACAGGTTCGAGAACAGGTCGCCGCTCTCGGCCAGCGTCACCAGGCGCTGGGCGACGCGGACCGGGCTCGGCAGCACGTAGGGCGGCATGGCGAGCGAGGCGGCCCACCAGATGGCGATCAGCAGCACGAGGAGCGCGGTGCGGCGCAACGCGAGCCCACCGCGTCCGGGTCCCTGGGCCGCCGTGGCGGCCATTGCTTCACTCGGAGCTCTCACTTCTTCGCCTGCTCGTAGTAGCTGGAGACGAACAGCGAATCCGGCACCGGCTTCTCGATCGTGCCGGCGGCGCGGAACACCTCGGCCATGGTCTTGAGCGTCGCGACGTCGGTGGGCTCGAGCGAGGCGACGTAGAACTGGTCCCACAGCTTGGCGTAGGCGGTGGCGTCGCGGGCGTCGAGATTGGCGCTCTTGCGCAGGATCTCGGAGGCCTTGTCGGTCTCCTTGGATCCGAACCGCGTCGCCTCGATCACGGCCTTCACGTATTTCACCACGGCCTGCGGGCTCTGGCGGGCGAAGTCCTTGTGCACGATGGCGACGCCGAGGATCGGCGGGGCCGAGGTCTTGGTCATCGCCTTCCACTCGTCGACGACGTTGCCGAGTCGCTTCAGCTTGACGTCGGTGACGGAGGCGAGCGTCACGGCACGCAGCGCCGCCGCGTCGATGTCGCCCTGGGAGAGGAACTGGAGGAGCCGCCCCTCGTTGCCCGGCACGGCCGTGAAGTCGCTGCGCTTGAGGCCCTGGTTCTTCTCCAGGAGCGACGTCGTGATGGCGTACATGGCGCTGCCGGCCGGCGACATGCCGACCTTCTTGCCCTTCAGGTCGGCGAGCGAGCCGATGCCCGATCCGTCCTTGGTGACGAAGGTCGCCTCGGCGATCTGCGTCACCAGCACGACCTCCAGCGGCGCGCCCTCGCCGCCGAGCGTGAAGGCGCCGGTCGCCGGCGCCCCGAAGGCGACGTCGATCGAGTGGGTCATCAGCGCCTTGGTCGGGCCGTTGACGTCGGAGAACTTGATGTACTCGGGCACCAGGCCCTGCGCCTCGAGGAACTTGCCGGCCTCCAGCACGGCGCCGAAGCCGACACTGAAGCCGGAGGTCCAGTAGCCGACCTTGATCTTCTCCTGCGCCGCGGCGGCGCCCGGCGCGAGCGTGACGGTAGCGGTGACGGTGGCGACGGCCACGGCGAGGGCGAGCTTTCGAACGGACATGGTCTCTCCAGGGACGGGGGTTCGGGACCGGTGGCTGTTCCGGGACGCGACGAGGAACGGGTTCAAATCACCCAGTCGGCCGACATGCCCGCGATCGCGGCACGCAGCTCCGCGACGAGGGTCTGGGCCTCCGGCGTGCCGAGGCGGGGATGCGGCAGGTCGACGGCGAGCTCGGTGTGCACGCGCCCCGGCCGCGGCGAGAACATCACGATGTGGTCGGCCAGGATCACCGCCTCCTCGACGTCGTGGGTGACGAACACGATCGACATGTCACGCTCGCGATGGATGCGCAGCAACTCTGTATGCATAGTGGTGCGCGTTTGGGCATCGAGCCGCGAGAACGGCTCGTCCATGAGCAGGATGTCCGGCTCGGTGACGAGGCTGCGGGCCAGCGCGACGCGGCTGCGCATGCCGCCGGAGAGCTGGTGCGGGTAGGCGGACGCGAAATCGCCGAGGCCGACCAGCGCGAGCTGGGCCTGCGACCGCGCACGCCACTCGCGCTTGCCGACCGAGCCGCTCTCCAGCGCCAGCCCGACATTGGCGAGTGCGGAGCGCCACGGCAGCAGGCGATCGTCCTGGAACATGTAGCCGAGCCGCGACCAGTCGACGGCGCCGGCCGTGTCGCCGGTGGTCTCGTGGCCGAGCACGAGGACGCGCCCCTGATCCGGAGCGAGCAGGCCCGCCGCCATGTTGAGCAGCGTCGACTTGCCCGAGCCCGAGGGGCCGAGGATCGACACGATCGAGCCGGCCGGCACGTCGAAGCTGATGTCGCGCAGCACCTCGAGGGACGAGCCGTCGGCGCGGCCGAACCGCTTCGAGACGTGGCGGAACGCGAGTGCCTGGCGTCGATCCGGGGTCGCGGCGAGGGGCGCCGATGGCGTCATGGCATCCATGGTGGTGACGGGGGTCAATCGAGGTCCGATCTCGACCACTGGGGGCCGTATTATGCTGTTGCGGGCCGTGAACCCGAGCAAATTCTGTGCCGATCACGAGAAGATGACGCCCGGCTGCGGCCGTGGAGGGCGACGCGCATCGGGACGGGGTCGCCGGCGTCGGGCGTTCGCGACGCGGATCGGTTCCGCTGTGCGCGACACTCGACCGCCGTGACGCCTCGTATATAAGGCGAGCTGCGCAGAGGAGGCATCAACCGCTGCGCGAGATGGTGAAAAAACGACGATGGGATCAGGAGTTCGGCGTTTGATGGAAGAAAGCTCGCGTCAGCTTCCCGCCGGGGAGGAGATTTTTCTGGACCATATCGGTCACTTCGCTGCCGACCGGGGCGCGGCCGGTGCGGCACTCGCGCAGGCCGGGTTCGCGCCCACGCCCCCCTCCGTTCAGGTCAATCCAGGGCCGGACGGCTCCGCGACACCGACCGGCACCGGCAATGTGACGGCGATGTTCTCACGCGGCTACGTCGAGGTTCTGTTCAAGACCGCCGACACCGCGCTCGGCCGTCAGCTCGACACGGCGCGCGCCCGCTACCCGGGCGTGCATCTGATCGCGTTCGCGGTCGCGGACGCGGCGGCGCATCACGAGCGCGTCGCGCAGGCCGGCATGCCGATGCAGCCGCTCGTCTCGATGCAGCGGCCGGTCGACACCGCCGACGGCCCCGACGTCGCGGCCTTCACGGTGGCCCGGCTGTCGCCCGGCGTCATGCCGGAGGGGCGCATCCAGATCCTGACCCACCACACCGAGCACACCGTCTGGCAGCCGCGCTGGCTGACGCATCCGAACGGCGTGAGGGCGCTGCTCGACGCCGTGATCGCGGTGGGTGACACGGCCGAGGCGGCGTCCCGCTTCTCGCGGTTTCTCGGCCGTCCGGTGGGTGACAGTGCGGCCGGTCCGGTGATCGCGCTCGACCGTGGCCGCGTCCAGATCACGACGCCCGATACGCTGCGCGACCTGATCGGCATCGTGCCGCCGAGCCTGCCGTTCATCGGCGCCTATGCGCTGGTGGTGACGTCGCTCGCCGTCGTGAAGGCGACACTCGCGCAGGCCGGCCTGCCGGTCGGCGAGCGCGACGGCGCCGTCACGGCGGCTTTTCCGGAGGCGCTGGGGCAGGGCGCCTGGGTGTTCGTCGAAGACCCGGCCGCGCTGCCGTGGCGGCGCTGAGGTCGTTCTGATCTCGTGACGTGAGTCCGAAACGCAGACGTCGAAAGAGCGCGGCGGTGCCGAACCGCCGCGCGGCCCCGCGGGCGTCATCGCCGGGCGTCGACCCGGCGATCCATCCTTCTGCGGAAGAACGCTTTGGTGAAGCGCGAACGCTTTGGTGAAGCGCGAACGCTTTGGTGAAGCGCGAAGGATGCGCGGGACGAGCCCGCGCATGACGCGTCTTGCGCGACGCGGAACGTGCTCGATCAGCGCCGGTCGGGATTGCGGCCGACGTCGCGGACCGGATGGCCGCGGTTCGGCTCGCCCTCGTCGGTGTCGTGATCGTGGTCGTCGCGGCCGCGACCGCCGGCGAAGGCCGGCCGATACGACGTGTGCGACCGTCCGGCATTGCCCATCAGCAGCGCACCGACGGTCGGCACGATGATCAGCGTGAGCGCGAGGATCACGCCGAAATTTTCCTGAACCATGGAAGCCTCCTGGCTGTTCGGTGTCGATCGGACAATCGCCGGTCGGCGCACCGGTTCCGCCAGGGACGAGGCCGCGGTGTCGTCCGCGCCGCGGCGCGGCCTGGACGGGCGCAAGCGGGTCGTGCGAGGCCTTCGAAATCAAGCGTATAGCGTTAAGCGCGCGTTAAACGCGGCGGCTTATGGTGAACCGTATCCCGAGTGCAGTCGTAGCGCGTTCGCGCGGGACCCGTCATGCCGTTGTTCTCAGTTGCGTTGCGCACCACGTATCGTGGCACCGCGTCTCGTCGTGCCGCGTTCGATCGCACCGGGCGGAGGGGCGTCGCCGCTCCGCTCGGGCATCTCCGGGCGAGGCTCGCCGGCCTGGTCGCCGCCGCCCTCCTGATGGCGGCGCTGCTCGGCGTCGCCGTCGCCCAGACCGCGCCGATCCGCGGCGAGCTCTCGGTCACCACCAACGAAGGTTATGCCCGCCTGGTCTTCCACTTCGCCGACGATGTCGAGAGCGAGGTGCGGATGGCGAACGGGCTCGTGATCATCGGCTTTCGCCAGCCCGTCTCCGTCAATGTCGAGCGGCTGCCCAGCATGTCGAACGGCTGGGTCGGCGCGGCGCGGCGCGATCCGGACGGCCGCGGCATCCGCATCGCGTTGTCGCGCAGCGCCAAGCTCAACACGCTGACGGCGGGCGAGCGCCTCTATGTCGATCTCCTGCCGGACAACTGGAAGGGCGCTCCGCCCGGCCTGCCGCAGCAGGTGGTGGAGGAGCTCGCGCGGCGCGCCCGCGAGGCCGAGCGCGAGATCAAGAGGCAGCAGCAGCTCGTCCGCCAGAAGCAGATGCCGCTGACGCGCGTCCGCGTGTCGCACCAGCCGACCTTCTCGCGCTACGTCTTCGATCTGCCCGATCTGATTCCGGTGGCGACCTCGCGCGAGAAGGACGCCCTCGTCCTCACCTTCGACGCGGCCCTCAAGTTCGATCTCGCCGACGCCAAGGGCAACATGCCGCCGATGGTCGGCGGCGTCGACACCGAGATCCTCGAGCAGGCGACGACGGTCCGCTTCGGCTTCATCGGCAATGTCGACGTGCGCACCTTCCGCGAGGACGAGAGCTTCGTGGTCGATGTCGGGGTGGTCGACGCGCAGAAGCGGCGCGGGGCCGGCGACGTGGCCGGTCGCGCCGCCGAGCTCGCCGCCATCCTGGCCGACAGCCGCGACCGCCGGCGCGGCG